>NZ_BMEV01000052.1 GCF_014637175.1 Compostibacillus humi
GAAGAGGCCTCTTTCTAAGTGTATTTGCCTGGTAAGCATACATTTATGATAGAGTGCCTCTTCCTTTTTGGCTAGGATTTTGTAGAAATATCACCGAGAACTATTTTACACATACAGATGATTTTCATCCTTTGGAGTTAAAATGTAAAGAGTTCTTTACATATTTTAGCCTGCTTTATATGCTTTGGGTGTTCAATATATAGAAACTGGAATGGTCATTCTTTGTTTAATGATTTTGTATATTGTCATCGGGCTCGGTGGTATCGTCGTCAAGCAGCTCTAATCTTGCGATGCAGCTAAAATTAAAAAACTTATTTCAAAGCGTCACTGTATGAGAAGTTTTCTTATTCTTTTTCATCATGGGTCGGATGTGCGCCGTCTATTTGTCTTGGCAGATCTTCGTGCTGCGCTTCGTCCGGATAGACAAAGGCACTCATTCGCTTTTGCCCATCCTTCCAAGGAGTTGATTTGCCCGTAACCGGGTTTTCGGCATTTATCGGTGAACCGACGGGTCCTTCCGGAAATTCTTCCGGGATGATTTCATTTCTCGATTTATCTACAGCGGAAAAGTCAGAGTACTTTTTGTTATAATCTTTTGGCATATAATCCATCCTTTCATCCAAAGTATTCACCATAACCGAGAAAATAATACAAGTCCCGCCGGTGCCAAATACCGGCGGGACTGTTGACATTTTTCGACAAGAGCCTGGTACGTTGCTTAGTCGAAGGTGGTGCAGCGTTTGTAGCCGCGTAATTTTCTTTCCAAAACTCGGCCGAGGCGGAAAATGGCGTCTTCATTGCCTTTAGCGCTCATAATTTGAATGCTGAGGGGCAGCCCGTGTTCATCAATAGCAACAGGAATGGTCAAGGCCGGCAATCCCCAGACGTTGGCATAGGCAACGTACGGCATATATAGGAGAAATCGTTTGCGCAGAGAAAAAATTTCCCGGTATACTTTTCCGTGTTTCGGTGCGGCAGAATGATAGACTGGGAAAATTAACAGACGATTTTTTAAATAAGTTTTCAGTCTTTCGTCTCCCTGGTCCAATATTTGCTGAATTTCCCGGACTCGTTTTGCAGATGGCTTAAATATTTTTGAAGCAAAAATTCCCTTTGTTAACGATGGTTTCACCGATGTTTTTTCTGCTATCCGTTCTTTGATCAAGCCTTTCATTATGCCGGTGCGGTCGTTATTATACGCTCCCCTTTCCAGCACTTTGCTGTCGCTTGATGCGATGATTTCCTGCCAAAGCTTGGCGCTATCGTCAAAAAAGGGAGGAATGGTCCGTTTCGTAGTTAATGATTTTCCCAAAAACCCTTCGATTTCATCTAATACTTGAATCGTTGTTAAAGATAAAGGATAATCGATGGAACCAGGCAAGATTTCCACTTTAAAATTCAATAAATGATTAGGTTCGATTGGACGATTGGCGATAAGCTGGTACATAAAACGCATATCCCGGACGGATTTTCCCATCGGACCGACGGCAAACATTCTTTCCAGCAGCGGATCGTGAATCGGCGGAAAATGTCCTTCCGATGGAACTGTCTTCCTTCCGGGTTTAAAACTCACTACCCCATTGAAATGGGCGGGAATCCGAATCGAACCGCCGATATCGGAGCCAATACCTGCCGCAGAACCGCCAACGGCAAGAATAGCCCCTTCGCCTCCGCTGGAACCTCCGGCTGTTTTGGAAAGATCCCAGGGGTTATTCGTCCGTCCATACAATTTGTTTTCCGTTTCTTGGCTGAAGGATAGGGCAGGAGTATTCGTTTTGCCAAGTATAATTGCACCTGCATTTTTCAGTCTTGTAACGACATCTGCGTCTATCCTTGAAATTAAATCTTGCCGGTGAACTAATCCTCCAGTCGTTTTCATGTTTGCAACGTGAAAGGCTTCTTTTACACTAATTGGGACTCCGTGCAACGGGCCTTTCCATTGATTTTTCTTTATTTGTTCATCCAAATGCTTCGACTCTTCCAATGCTTCATCAAACCGGGTTTCCACCATAGCATTTATGAAGGGATTCGTTTTCTTAATATGCCCGACATATACACGCACTACCTCCTCGCAGCTTACCTCTTTACTTTTGATTTTTTCAGCAATTGCAGTAGCATCCATGTCAAGCAAAGCAGTTTCGTCCATTGGCATTCCCCTTAACTATTGATGAAATAATTTTAACAAATAACGTTTTTACCTAATTATTATAAAATATATGATATGATAAAACTATAGAAAGTCAATCAAAACGGGGGTTACACAGATGTATTTTGTCGATCGGAGCAAAATTGAAGAAACGATAAAATTTATGGATGGCGTTCTCAAGGAAATGGAACATCAAACGATGACCACCTTTGCGGAAAAAATGGCATTCGAACGAATGGTCCATGTTGTCATCGAATCGATTTTAGATACAGGAAATATGATGATTGACGGTTTTATCATGCGGGATCCAGGAAGCTATGATGACATAATCGATATATTAATTGACGAAGAAGTGTTGCCAAAGGAAGAGGAAACAGCATATAAATCATTTATCCGCCTGCGGAAAATGATTGTGACAGAGTATACAGAAATAGATCATCAGAAACTTCAATCCGCTGTGAAGCAAACACTTCCAATATTAAAATCTTTTAGTTCTCACATACGGACATATTTAACAAATGAGTTAGGTGTAGCGAATGCGTTTACCAATAAATGAGGTGATTGGATGAAGAAACAAACACCTAAAGAAAAGATTTTAGAGTTATTAAAAAAGAAAAAGGCATTAACAATTACGGAAATGATGCCTTACTTTTCCATCTCGGAAATTGCGGTGAGGAAACATCTCAACGGGCTCATCCAGAAAGGTTACGTAAAAAAAATTGCTCATAAACAAAAAGTAGGCAGACCATACTATACGTATATGCTGACAAAAAAAGGGCATGACACCTTTCCGAGCCAATATAAAAGTCTTCCATTACAGCTATTGCAAGACTTGGAGGAAATGCAAGGGCTTGAGATGGTGAATAGTCTCCTGGAGAGAAGGATTGAGAAGGAAAAATGCGATTTGGAAGAATTCATCCAGGCAGACAGTTTAACAGCCCGAATTGAAGAATATGTCGAGCTGCAAAATAAAAAAGGGTATATGCTCGAATGGAAACAGCTGGAGGACGGCAAAGCTGAAATTATCAACCATCACTGCCCTGTTGCCGAGATCGCCGAAAATTATTCCCAAGTCTGTTTAAACGAAAAAGTCCTGCTGGAAGAAATTTTGAATGATGGAAAAATTGAATTTCGTGCCTGCATGGCAAAGGGGGCGCCCGTTTGCCGCTGGATTATCGAAAGTTCAGGGCAACAATTTGTAAAGAAAGAGGAAGTGCATTGAAGAAATATAAAGGATATTTAATCGACTTAGACGGCACCATGTATTTAGGAGAGGAGCCGATTGAGGCGGCTCAAGAGTTTGTAAACGCATTAAAAGAAAAGGATATCCCGTATTTATTTGTAACAAATAACTCCTCTGCTACACCAGAAAATGTCGCAAAAAAGTTAAATCGGCTTCAAATTCCTGCCACGCGAGAACAAGTCGTTACAACTAGCTTAGCCACAGCCAACTATATATATTCCCAAAAGCAAGATGCTGCCTGTTACGTCATTGGCGAAGAAGGAATTCGTCAGGCACTGCTGGAAAAAGGGCTGACAATTGTTGATGAAGAGCAGTGTGATTATGTCGTTATCGGCATTGACCGCAGCGTAACGTATGAAAAACTGGCAAAAGCATGCCTTGCTGTCCGTAATGGGGCTGCTTTTATTTCCACGAACGGGGATGTCGCACTGCCGACAGAACGGGGTCTCCTTCCGGGAAATGGCGCCATCACTTCAGTCATTACGGTAAGTACCGGTGTTTCTCCGCTGTTTATCGGAAAACCGGAAGCGATTATTATGGAAGAAGCATTAAAAATCATCGGTCTGACAAAGGAAGAAACGTTGATGGTCGGGGACAATTATCAGACGGATATTAAAGCCGGAATCAATGCTGGAATCGATACGCTAATGGTATTTACCGGCGTGACGCCGTATTCCGAATTTCCAAATTTAGAAGTGAAACCGACGTATTATGTGCACAGTTTGCGGGAATGGATTGACCGAATATAACAAAAGCTGCTCGAGATATTACGAGCAGCTTTTGTCGTTTCTCCGTACATAACAGTTTATACGATACTTATTCATCCTCTTCATTGCTTTCGTAGCTGTGGGCAAGGCGGCTGGAAGCGGCAGCAGCGATGGCGCCTACGATATCATCCAAAAAGGTATGGACTTCTCCGGTCGATTTATCATTTAATTTCTTCAAAATTCCTGGCTTTTGCTTATCAATATATCCGTAGTTAGTGAATCCGATGGAACCATATACATTGATAATGGAGAAGGCGATAATTTCATCAACTCCGTACAGCCCTTCATCGGTTTCAATGATGCTTTGAAGCGGCTCATCCAATAATTTCTTTTCTGCCAGCATGTCTAATTGTATGCCTGTAATCATGGCATTTTGAATTTCCCGTTTCGTTAATACTTTTTCCACGTTTTCCTTGCACAGTTCCAGCGTTAAATCGTCATGATACGGCGACTGAAGATAATAAACCAGCTCCGCAATATCATTAATGGTAACTCCTCTTGTTTCTAACATTTTCCGGGCGTGTTTTTCCAGTTTGCTTTGTTTCATTGTGACCTCACCTTTTCTCTGTATTAGTTAAAAACGGACTGTTCTTGTCATATAGTTTATTAATATGGCAATGTTTTGCAATTGGCCTTTAAAAATTTTTTATCATGTAAATTTGTTCTCTCAATAATCCATATTGCTTGTTAAACAGAATCAGCAACAGCTGATCTGCATGAAGGGGGAAATAAAATGCCTTACAGAAGATTTCTTTCTACCTATTATGGTATCCAAGCGGAGGAAAAAATACATCTTTTTGGCAGAGAGGGCTACCGGAAGGGGAATGAAATATATTTTATCATGATTTTGGAAAATAAGGAAACTTTTTACACCGAGAAGATGTCCCTTTCTGCTTATTTAATGGAGAATGGCTATTCCCATATTGCTTTTCCGAAAGTGAATCTTCAAGGGGATTGGCATACGCCATTGGAAGGAAACAAATATATCGTCCTTGCTGTACAGCCTTCCTATCAGGAACCATTACAAACCGGAATCGCTTTGGCGAGATTTCACCAAATCGGTTCCAATTATCCGTACCAGCCGAAAGAGGTTTCCAGTTATGGACATTGGCGCTCGTTATGGATCGACAAACTAACTGCATATGAGATGAAAATACAACAGGAAGCAGAGAAACGCGATGACGAATATCACCAATTATGGATGGACGTACTGCCATATATTATTGGTCTCAGTGAAAATGCCATTCAATACGTCAGGCAAAGTGAACAGGAACAAAGGTTTAGCGAAGTAGACCAAGGGACGGTTGCATTCCATCGCTACCACAACCAGCTGGAGAATCCGATTTTATGGATGGATGATTTTGTTTATGACCATCCGGCAAGAGATATTGCCGAATATCTACGCAGTCTGCTGTTTACTATGGAAAAAAGAGAGGAAGCATTCCTGTTTTTAGAAGAATATCAATCGGTCCGGCAATTATCTGTTTTTAGCTGGAGGTTAATTTACGGGCGCTTATTATTTCCCATTCCGTTCTACGACTTATTATATCGGGGATTTCAAGCTGAAAAAACTGACGATGGAACATTGCACGACGAGTTACAGCATCTGTTGAAGAAACAGACCCGCTATGAGAACGTGCTGAAAAATTTCTTTGAGCTTGCCGGTATTGATGCCGAAATGTTGCAAATCCCTATGGTACAATGGCTATAGATAATAAAATATTCATTGCAGAAAGGGGAGGAGACTGGATGGAGAAGGATCGCATTTTTATCACGAGAAAAATACCGGAACATTTGCTGGAACCGTATACGGACATGTTTGATTTTTCCATGTGGGAAAATGAAGAAGAGCCGGTTCCAAAGGATGTGTTGTTCCAGGAAGCGGAACAAGCTGACGGGCTCATATGTATGGTCAGTGAAAAGGTGGATAAAGCACTCATCGAGCATGGGAAAAGGTTAAAAGTCATTGCCAATGTAGCTGTCGGTTACGACAATATCGATGTAGAGGAAGCGACAAAAAGGGGGATTATAGTTACGAATACCCCGGATGTCCTCACAGAAACGACGGCTGATTTAGGATTTGCCTTATTAATGGCAACGGCAAGAAGAATTATTGAAGCAAATAAATTTATTGCTGAAAACCGCTGGCGGGAATGGGGGCCGTTTTTGCTTGCCGGGGCGGATATCCATCATAAAACTATCGGCATTGTCGGCATGGGGAGAATTGGTGAAGCCATTGCCAGAAGAGCAAACGGCTTTTCGATGTCCGTTCTGTACCATAATCGTTCCCGCAGACCGGAAGCGGAAAAATATATCGGCGCCCAATATGTTTCCTTTGAAGAATTATTGGAAAGATCCGATTTTGTCGTTTCCGTCGTTCCATATTCGAAAGAGTCCCATGAAATGTTTGATAAGCAAGCTTTCGCAAAAATGAAAAAGTCTGCTATTTTTATTAACATTTCCCGGGGCGGTGTGGTGGATGAACAAGCATTGTACGATGCTTTGAAAAATAAAGAAATTGCTGCCGCCGGCCTGGACGTATTTGCCAAAGAGCCGATCGGAAGCGATTCCCCATTTATGGCTTTGGATAATTGTGTCTGTTTGCCTCATATCGGTTCGGCAAGTGTGGAGACACGAGAAAAGATGATTACACTGGCACTGGAAAATGTGAAAGGCACGCTCTGCGGGGAAGGGCCGCTTACGCCGGTAAAATAATAAAGGCGACCTCTTCTGTCGCCTTTTCCACAATTAAAACACTTGTTCGATTTCTTTTACTCCAGGCACTTCCGTTGTTAAGGCCCGTTCAATTCCTGCTTTTAATGTGATAGTGGAACTTGGGCAATTTCCGCAGGCCCCCATTAAACGAATAAGCACAACTCCGTCATCACTTACATCAACTAATTCCACGTCTCCGCCGTCACGCAATAAAAATGGGCGTAATTTTTTCAGTACTTCTTGAACTTGTTCGTACATAACCCATCTTCTCCTTTCCCTGTTCTTATTATAAAATGTGAGTATGCAAAAATCTATTATCAATTTTTAATTATTGGATATAAATGAGAATAAATATCAATCTCATTTATTCGTTATACATTATATTTTATCTTTTAATCGGCTTTTTGTAAAATAAAAGAAACAGCTGAATGGAGGATTGGATGGGATGGGAGATAATAAAGTGAAAATTACCGTATACGGTGCTGAACAGCTTTGTGCCAGCTGTGTCGGTGCCCCCGGTTCAAAAGATACGTACGAATGGCTGCAGGCGGCTATTGGCAGGAAATATGCAACAGATCAGGTTGAATACGAATATGTCGATATTGATCACCCCCCAGCGGTGGAAAAACACGAAAAGTTTGTGGAGCGGATTCACGAAGAAGATCTGTTTTGGCCAATCGTAGTAATTAATGACGAAATTGTTGCCGAAGGGATTCCACGGCTAAAACCGATTTATGAATCGCTGGAAAAACTCGGTGTAGAGTAAAGCCAGTCAAAATGTTTGAATGGTGATGGCAACCTTTGTATACTAAATAGAACATATAAGATAAGGAGGTTCGTGATGGTTATACATTTAACGGAAAGCGCAAGTGCGCGTATTAAGGAAATGATGGAAGAGGAAGATAGGGACGTCTTTTTTCGCTTCGGCGTAAAAGGCGGCGGATGCAGCGGACTATCCTATTCTTTAGGGTTTGACGAGGAAATAGACGACAAGCTGGATTTGCAGGAAGAAGTCAACGGAATTCCGGTCGTTGTCAGAAAAGAGGATATTCCCATTATTGAAGGAACGACGATTGATTATAAAGAAAATCTTATGGGCGGCGGATTTACTATTGATAATCCGAAAGCAATATACTCTTGCGGCTGCGGATCTTCTTTCCGGACTGCGGAAGTGGCCGGAACACCGGGAGATTGTTAATACAAGCTGGAATGCTTCACTGCATTCCAGTTTTTTAATTGGATTTCGTTTATAATATAAAGGGATGTTGATTTTAGGAGAAGGTACTTATCTTGCGAAAAATGGACAAGTATACAATCGTTCGAGAGAGGATGGCATGTGATGGGTGAATCATTCGGCTGCCGTAAAGATATTAATCAATTATGTGTTGCAAAGGTTCCTTTTTTCAATCACTTGGAAGCAGATGAAATGATGAAGATTGCGGAAATGGGCCGGCATCTTCACTTTAACAAGGGCGAAATTATTTTTATGGAAGGAGATCCCCTAGAATATTTATATATTGTCCACCAAGGACGGGTAAAAAATTATCAGCTGTTTGAATCGGGAAAAGAACAGCTGTTGCGGATTTTAGAGCCGGGGGAGTTTATGGGGGAGTTGGCCCTATTTACCGAGAAAGTATTGGACAGCTGCGCAGAAGCAATGGAAAAGACGGAAATATGCGCCATTCACCGGGACGATATGCGTGACTTGATGCATCAACATCCGTCTATTGCAGTGAAAATTTTGGAACAGTTTAGCGAGCGGCTTGACCAAACGGAAAAACTTGTCGGCCAATTAAGTTCGAAAGACGTGGAAACCCGCACCGCTACATATTTGCTTGAATTGGCGGAAGAAAAGGGGGCTTGCGACATTGTTTTGCCGATGAGCAAAAAGGATCTCGCTTCCTTTTTAGGAACAACTTCGGAAACGATCAGCAGAAGGCTATCCGGTTTTCAAATGAACGGCTGGATTGAACAAAAAGGACAGCGCAATATTAAAATATTGGATATGGACGCGCTAAAACGCGTTGCCAAGCAATAAATAAGCTCCCAGACAAGGGAGCTTATTTTTTAAAATAGATCTAAATCAGAGGAGTGTTTTGGCTGCACCCGTGCTTTCGGGTCGATATAGCGCTTCGCGTTATTGATGGCAGTCGGGCCTTCGCCAAAACCGGTAGCAATTAATTTTACTTTGCCGTCATAGGTGCAAATATCCCCGGCAGCATAAATACCCGGAATATTCGTTTCCATTTTCGAATTGACGACAATGCTGTTCTTTTCAATTTCTAATCCCCAATCTTTAATCGGACCGAGGGTGGATATAAAACCGTAGTTGCAAATAACCGAGTCAATTTCAAGTTCTTTGCGCCGTTCTCCTCGCACTTCCTGAAGGATGATCTTATCGATTTTATCGCTTGCAACAATATCATCTGCGACAAAAGGGGTGAGAACTTCCACTTTGGAAGCAAGCAGCTGCTTCACACTATGTTCATGGGCGCGAAATTCGTTGCGCCGGTGGACGAGGGTTACCTTTTCCGCTATCGGTTCAAGCATTAGTGCCCAGTCAACCGCGGAGTCTCCTCCGCCTAAAATGGCTACCCGCTGTCCCTTAAACTGATGAAGGTCCCGAACGAAATAATGCAGGTTGACCCCTTCGAAAGATTCACTGTTCCCGATATTTAAGCGCCGTGGGCGAAACGCACCGTTTCCGGCAGTAATAATGATTGTTTTTGTTTCGTGGATATCCCCCGTATTCGTCGTTAAGCGGAAATGACGGTCATCTAATTTTTCCAGTTTTTCCACCGATTGCCCTAAAACGATTTCCGGGTTGAAAATTCGCGCTTGTTTTTCCAGTTGGTCCACTAATTCTTGGGCACGGACTTTTGGAAAACCAGCAACATCGTATATATATTTTTCAGGATACAGGGCTGCCAGCTGTCCGCCAATATGCGGCAAGCTTTCAATAATTTTAACGCTTGCTTCTCGCATCCCGCCGTAAAAAGCGGTAAACAAGCCGACAGGGCCCGCACCAATAATGGTTACGTCAAATATCTTTTCAGACATGGAAAACCCTCTTTTCTATCTGTAAATTCAACCATTTCCATAGTAACATAACCGGCGGCAGGTGAGTAATAATTAAACTGTTTTGTACGAAAAGAAGCGGAACAGCAAATTTATTCACAGCAACGGACCGTATTATAGCACGTCCTTTTCAAATACCGGCTTTTCGTTTAAAATGAGGAAAGTATGTTACAGTGCAAATGAAGGGATGAACCAGCTTGGTACAGTTAGTTGTTTCGTTAATATTATATTTTGTAATCTTTTTTGGCATTGCGTTTATTCTTAACATGCTATTGCGCAAAACGTGGATCATGGCTTTTTTGTATCCGATTATCATTTTGCTCGTTATTGATAATTTATCCACTTGGGAATATATAACCAATCCTGGAGGGGCGTTTGCTGCTCTAGGAGAAAAGTTGACCAGCTTAACTGGTTTAGATATTGTCATTTTATTGTCAGGGTTCATTGGCACAATTGTTGCCGGAATCGTTATCAAACTATTAAGGAAGAGCGGTTATCAAATGTTTTAATAGAATTATATAAAAAAATGAATAAAATAGGTTTGATTTGGACATGATGACATCCAGAGAGGTGTTAATCATGGAAATCAAAAATTTTATTCAAAAAATAGGGATGTCACTCCTTATGCTGTTTGCATTATATGTGACTATCACATTCGTTTCCGATAGCACTTTGACAGAAATGAAGGTTTATGCGGAAACGGCACATTTTGTAAATGTAGACCAGCCGTCTTCCGAGGAAAAGTCAGATTCTAATGAAACACCAGAGCTCAGACAAACGAAATTGCAAGAAAAAGAATTAAACAGTATAAAGCCGGCCAAAAAGCTCATATCCAGCGATGAAATCGACGGGCCGAAAACGCTGGAAGAAGCCATTAATTTTGAACAGTACCCGAAAGCTACGGTCGTGGCTACGGGCTATACTGCCGGAGTGGAGTCGACAGGTAAAACCGAATCCCATCCCCAGTGCGGAATTACTTATTCCGGGGTAAAAGTGAAAAGAGATTTATATTCGACAATTGCTGCAGACACTAGTGTGTATCCGATTGGTACGATTCTTTACATCCCAGGATACGGGTACGGTGTCGTTGCCGATACGGGAAGTGCAATT
Source organism: Compostibacillus humi (assembly GCF_014637175.1). GTDB lineage: Bacteria > Bacillota > Bacilli > Bacillales > Amphibacillaceae > Oceanobacillus > Oceanobacillus humi. The sequence goes on from NZ_BMEV01000052.1 coordinate 11,060, forward strand.
AAAGGAAATAAAATTGACCTATATTACAATACGGTGCAAGACGTCTATTCCCAATGGGGGAAAAAGACCGTCGATGTATACATTATTGAGTATGGTGACGGCACGCTAACGGAAGAAGACTTAATCCGTTTAAATGAAAACGAAGCGCTGCAAGTATTCCGTCAGCAAATCAATTAATGCAACATAAAACGCAAGAGGCTATTTTTGGCCTTCTTGCGTTTTTCGTGCTTTAAAATAAAGGATACAAGCCAAAGGCGACAGCAATTCCGGTTAATCCTCCGAATAATACTTCGCTCGGTTCATGACCGAGCAATTCTTTCAGCTCTTCCCGCTTTTCATATTCTTCCTTTTGTTTCCAGTCCTTAGCCTGTTCGACAAAAAGCTGGAAATCTTTAATCAATACGTTCAGTAAAGCAGCGTGCTGACCGGCGTGACGTCGGACACCTGATGCATCATACATCGTGATGACACTGAAAATCGCTGCTATAGCGAACATCGATGAAGAAACCCCTTCCACGATTCCGATTCCGGTTGTCAGGGCAGTAACTGCTGCCGAATGGCTGCTTGGCATCCCGCCGGTACTAAAGGCGAGGCTCGGAACGAATTCCTTCGTGGCAAAAAATTTAATTGGCACCTTAATAATTTGGGCAAATATAATGGCTGCAAGAGCGGCCCATAAGGGAAAATTCAGAAATAATTCCATACGATTATGTACACCATCCCCAACTATTCGCTTTCGACAAACTTGCATTTATTTTATCATATGGAGTGGGGGAGGTAAATAAACGCGGAAACAATTCATTTGCCTTTAAACGGAAAGCAGACTTGATTAAATACGCAAAGTACATGCAGGCAGCCGCTTGGCAACGTAAACAGCGCTCTAGGCAGGGCGAGTCCGGTATCTATAATTAGAAAAGGAATCATACCGGCCCATGCAACCCCATAGGAAATTTCCGGTTCCAGCCATGTATTCATCGCCAAATACTATAAGTAACCCAAAATGCATAGTTAATGACTAAGCCGGAAATGACAGCGATGCTGAAGTGGACAGGAGTTAACCAAAACACTCGGAAGAAAATAGATTCCTCCGAGTGAACTGTAGGATATTATTCGATAATCGTATCAAGGGCGATTTCCATCATCTCATGGAAAGTTGTTTGCCGTTCTTCGGCGGTCGTTTCCTCGCCGGTGATAATATGGTCGGATACGGTTAGTATGGATAGTGCCTGTTTTCCGTATTTGGCTGCCAGCGTGTAAAGGGCAGTTGATTCCATTTCTACTGCAAGCACTTGATAGGATGCAAGCAATTCATTCACTTCTTTTGCGTTTTCCCGATAAAATGAATCGCTCGTAAAGACGTTTCCGACTTTGATGTTTAATCCCTTTTCGGTACCGTTTTGATAGGCTTTTCGGAGCAGTTCGAAGTCAGCGAGGGGAGCATAGTCAATTCCGCCGAAAATCATGCGATTTACTTGGGAGTCAGTTGTTGCTCCTTGGGCAAGTATAACATCCCGGACTTTCACGTCTTTTTGCAAGGCGCCGCATGTCCCGACACGAATCAGCTTGTTTACGCCGTATTCACGGATCAGCTCATTGACATAGATGGAAATGGACGGTACACCCATTCCTGTTCCCTGAACAGAAACCCGTTCTCCTTTATAAGTCCCTGAAAACCCGAGCATGCCCCGGACTTCATTATATTGGGTGACGTTTTCCAAATAGGTTTCGGCAATATATTTTGCCCGAAGGGGATCGCCGGGAAGCAAAATTTTATCGGCAATGTCGCCTTGTTTTGCGCCAATATGTACACTCATAAGTAGACCTCCTATAGGAAATATGATGCTAAAATAACGTTACCATAAGGGAATGTAATTGACAAACTGTTGAAACCTCTTAATTGGAGAATGGAAGAATATTGTATATAATAAACATAGCCACAAAAGTATATACTATTTTTAAGATAAATGGCTCGCTATCAACATGGAAGGATGAAGAAAATGAAGAAACAAAACTATCTGATTACAGCAGAAACAGGAATTCACGCCCGGCCGGCAACTTTGCTCGTCAATAAAGCTGGTCAGTATACATCGGAAATTAATTTAACGTATAAAGATAAAACGGTAAATTTAAAATCGATTATGGGTGTGATGTCCCTCGGAATTTCAAAAGGGGCAGAAATCGAAATTACGGTGGACGGAAATGACGAAGATGAAGCAATTGCCGGGATTACGGCAGTCATTGAAGAGCATTTAGGCGAAAAAAAGTAAAGCAATCTATATAAAAAGGTTCCAGCTCATTGGTTTGGCTGGAACCTTTGTTGTCCGTATCATTACTTAATTCCGTAGTAGTGTTTTTCGTAGTAATGGTCTTCCAGGTTTTGCAAATTTTCCAGTGCCTTCTTATGATAAGGGCTGTCTTCCGCCATAAGACTTTCCTTATATTGTTCCACCGCTTTTTTCAGCGATTCTCCATAAGCAGGCACCGGACCATGATAAGCCTTTACCGCCGGTTTTTTCACGTTCATTTTTTCCTTATAGTAAAGGGCTTTTCGTTCATGGAAAAAAACGTCTTCTACTTTTCCGATATTGTGAATATCTCCCTGAAGCGGATGTTTTATTACTGCTAATACTTCGATTAAATACCGCTCTCCCCGGTCTTCTATGACCTTCCCGATATAAGTTCCGGAATGGTAATGGGCTTTTACTGTATCGCCAATTTGGATTTCTGCCATCACAATCACCTCTACTGGTTATTTTGCCAAAAAAGCGCGGGAAAAGCGAATATTTGCAAGCAGATTGCATTGGAATTTATAATGTTGCTGATATAATAAATGGATGAAAGGAAGTGACGGAAGAATGTCTTTTTTATATATGCCATTTTTATATTTTCCGCAAGATAAATCCGAGTATCTCCCAGCTGTGATTATAATGGTGATTGTGTTTGTCTTAGCTATTGGTACGCTATATTTATTCACGAAAAAGTCACGGAAAGAAGCTGAAAAAATCGAAGAACAATATAAGGATAAGTTTTAACTATTCGCCGCATAACTTCTCGCGAATCGGGAATACTTATCGTAGTCTTGTTTTGTTAGAGGAGAAGGTTTATGCGGTTTTTTGTTATTATTTGTTTCATCATCCTTAGCGCTTGCCAGCAATCAGAAAGCGATTTGACAAGAACGATTGATATGTATAACGGCGATGGAGATATGGTTGGCACCGCCACATTGCGTGAAGCATCTGATGGGGTAGAAGTGAAACTTAAAGTGGAAGGACTTGCACCAGGATTTCACGGGATACATTTTCATGAATTTCCCGTCTGTGAAGGTCCGGACTTTACAAGTGCAGGAAATCATTTGAATCCGGAAGGAAAAGAACACGGACTGATGCACCCGGATGGTTCCCATTTAGGAGATATGCCTAATGTGGAAGCAGATTCCAGCGGGGGTGTTGATGCCGAATTAATGGTTGCCGGAGCAACATTGCTTGATGGAAAAAAGTCACTTTTGGCAGGGGAAGGCACGTCATTAATTATCCATGAAACCGCAGATGATGGCATCAGTCAGCCTGCCGGTAATGCAGGAGCCAGAGTATTGTGCGGCGAATTAAAGAAAGACCCGGAAGCAGAGTCAGAAAAGAGCTCTGAATCCCCAACCGATCCGACGGAAACCGATAAAAAAGAAGAAGAGTAGAAAAACTGGTTCCAGATCGAACAGATGCCGGAACCAGTTTTTTTATTGTGTTGAAAAGAAAAACGTTATATATTTTTTACTGCATCAATAATTCGATTGACCCCTTCTTCCAAAGTTGCCCTTGGACAGGCAATATTCATCCGCATATATTGTTCGCCTTCGTCGCCATAGTCTAGTCCGGCATTTAGTCCGACTCTAGCTTTTTCAATCATAAATTGTTTCAGTTCTTTGCCGGACAATCCGAGACCCGTGCAGTTCAGCCATAATAAGTAGGTACCTTCCGAGCGTGTTACTTTTAAATTCGTTTCCTCTTCCAGCTGTTCCGTTACATAATTTTTATGACTCTCCAACAGCTGCATCAATTCTTCGAGCCAAGGTTTGCCGTAAGTATAAGCTGCCTCCAGAGCAGTGTTTGCCATCGTGTTTAATAAACCGTTATAACCGGATTTCAAAAATTGGTTTTTCAACTTTTTCCTTTTCTCAGCATCCGCCGCAATGACATAAGAAGCTTCCAATCCGGCTAAATTAAATGTTTTTGACGGAGCCATGCATGTTATTGTGTTTTCGAGAACTTCGTCGGAAAGGGAAGCGATTGGAGTATGTTTTTCCCCAGGGAAAACGAGATCTGCATGAATTTCATCAGAAAAAATCATCACGTCATATTTAAGGCAAAGCCGGGCGATTTCCTCCAATTCCTCTTTTTTCCATACCCTGCCGACAGGGTTATGGGGGGAACAGAGAATGAAGGCCTTCACCCCAGTTTTTAATTTTTCTTCAAAATCGTCAAAGTCAATAGTGAAATATTGGTCTTTTTCAATTAGCGGATTTTTAACCATTTCCCGTCCGTGGGCTTTAATGACGGTATAGAAAGGAGTATACACTGGTGTCTGAATAAGGATTTTATCTCCCGGTTCGGTAAAGGCTTCAATGGCCATATGTAAACTGGATACAACCCCGGGGCTAAAGGTTAGCCATTCAGGCTGAATCGTCCATTGATGCCGGTCAGATAGCCAGTTTACCACTGAATTTTTCACATCGTCGTCAATGACAGTATATCCGTAAATTCCGTGCTCCGCCCTTTTGATTAATGCTTCATTTACTTCCTTCGGCGCCTGAAAATCCATATCCGCAACCCACATTGGCAGCACATCTTCCGATTGAAATACTTTTCCTGCCATATCCCATTTAACCGAGCGGGTATTTTTTCGGCTGATTACTTCGTTAAAAATGCTCACTGATCCCATCCCCCTAAAACTATTTTTGTACAAACTATTATAGCAGACTTGCAATGTACCCGTCTTGAGGCAAAAAAAAGAGCAAAGCGTGAAACGCCTTGCATTACAGGGGGAATACGAGAAAGTCTTACGGTACTAGTTATAACCGCTTTTTCAAAAAATAAACCCCTTAAATAAAAATTATTCTTTTGATTTTCTATATTTGTACGTTTTATAAACGTTTTTCCAGTCTTTCTTTTTCCTCTTCGAAACCAGGTTTTCCTAACAGGGCAAACATATTTTTCTTATAGGCTTCGACTCCCGGCTGATTAAACGGGTTTACCCCTAATAAATAGCCGCTTATTCCGCACGCTTTTTCAAAGAAATAGACAAGATAGCCAAACGTATACGGGTCCAGTTTCGGAAGATCGATGACTAAGTTTGGCACCTCCCCATCGGTATGGGCAAGCAGGGTTCCTTGAAATGCCTTTTCATTCACATCGTGAATCGTTTTTCCTGCCAGGTAGTTTAATCCGTCAGAATTCTTTTCGTCTGCCTCTAAAATAAGTTCTTTTCTTGACGTCTGAACATGAAGGACAGTTTCAAACAGATGTCTTCTTCCTTCTTGAATATATTGGCCTAATGAATGGAGATCAGTAGAAAAATTGGCAGATGCCGGGTAAAGGCCTTTATGATCTTTTCCTTCGCTTTCGCCAAAGAGCTGTTTCCACCATTCGGCAAAGTAATGTAAACCAGGTTCATAGTTCACTAATAGTTCAATTAATTTTCCTTTTTGATAGAGCAAATTGCGGACCGCAGCATATTGATAGGCAGGGTTTTTATCTAAAGATGGCTCAGACAACTCTTTCATTGCGTCCTGTGCTCCCTGCATAATTGCGTCAATGGAGACCCCGCTTACTGCAATCGGGAGAAGGCCGACTGCTGTCAGCACGGAATATCTTCCGCCGACATCATCGGGAATGACAAACGTTTCATATCCTGCTTCATCCGCAGAAGATTTTAATGCGCCTTTTTCCTTGTCGGTTGTTGCATAAATCCGGCTTTTCGCTTCGTCAACCCCGTATTTTTCTTCAAGGAATTTCTTAAAGATGCGGAAGGCGATGGCAGGTTCTGTCGTAGTTCCGCTTTTGGAGATGACATTAATGGACACGTCTTTATCTTTAATCAGGTCAAATAATTCGCTCATATATGTAGAACTTAAGTGATGTCCGACGAAAATGATTTGCGGTGCGTTACGGTCGCTTTTAGAAAGGAGATTAAAAAAGGAATGGTTCAGCATTTCAATGGCAGCACGAGCACCCAAATAAGAACCGCCAATTCCGATAACTAATAATACATCGGAATCTTTCCTTATTTTTTCCGCTGCCTGCTGAATTCGGCTATATTCTTCTTTATCGTAGTTTTCCGGCAAGTCTACCCAGCCAAGATAATCACTGCCGGCGCCGGTCTTTTCGTGCAGCATGTTGTGTGCTTCCTGTACAAATGGATTCAAGTTCTCCAGTTCTTCCTTGGAGAAGAAGCGCAATGCTTTATCATAGTTAAATGTAATGTGGGTCATTGGTGCATCCTCCTTCATTTTAAAACCTTCCATCTTAATGTATACAAATGGGAAAATGAAATCAAGAAGGGACGTCTGGAAAGGAGAAAGTTCTTGGGGTGAAGGTATAGAAAAAGGCATGCCCACGTAAGAATTCTTACTCGAGAATGCCTTTAAATTTATTTGCGGAACGTATTTTCCCGTTCCATCGATTGTTCGATCCACTCTTCCAATTTTTCTTTTAACGTGTTAAATCCAGAGGAAGGGTTCGTTTGTGGAGCGGTTTGAGTTTTTTTCGCCGCAGCTTTTTTCGGAGGTTCCTGAGTTGCGCGGATCGATAAAGATACTTTATTATTTTCTTCATCCACACTTAGCACTTTTACTTTCACAACATCCCCAACGGACAAATAATCATTGATATCTTTGACAAAACCGTGGGTTATTTCGGAAATATGAACGAGACCTTGCGTTTCCTCATCTAAAGCGATAAAAGCACCGTATGGCTGAATTCCTGTCACTTTTCCTTCTAAAATTTGACCTGTTTCTACCTTAATTGCCATGTCGAACAACTCCTATTCCTTTGTTTCAAACAATATACTATTTTAGCATAGATAGGTGATTGGCGCAAAAGTTATATTTCTTTCCGCTGCCAGCTGACAAAGGCAAGCAAAATGTCTCCTTTTTGCAAAATATAATCTGCTGGCGGATGAATTTTATATTGGTTCTCCCGGATAATGCCGAGGAGCAAATACCCCTGGAGCATTAATAAATTGGATGCTTCAAGAAAGGACCGGTGTTCCAGTTCTTTTGTAACCGGCATATGGGAAAACTGTTTCCGTTTTAAAATTTCCAGAATATCTTCAAAGGGAGTAGATGCAACTTGATGCGATAGTTCGTGAAACAGAAGGGTACTCAAAAAATCGTTGGAGCGAATAATGGTAGAAGCTCCTGCCCTTAATGCATTTTCCACGTATGTTTTCGACAGTATTTCGGCAACGATTGGTATGTCCTTATTCGTTCCGCGGATGGTAAGAATGGATAAAATCGTAAAGCTGTCGGCATGTTTTTCCGCTTTGGAAGTATTGGCAGTTATTAATACTTTCGCTGCTTCTTTAATATTTGCCTTTAATAATATATGCTCGTCCGACGCGTCACCATGAATAAAATGAACCGGATAGTCTTCATATAAAATTTTTTTCTCTGTCCGGTCGATGACAACGATCGGAGTGTCCGGAAATTTTTCTGCCATAAGGCGAATCAGCTGCCTCGTCCGTTCATTCCACCCGATAAAAATATAATGGCCCTTTCCTTTAAAATCAATTTTTCCTTTCATTAGGTTTTGTTCGTATTGTACCGTTGCAGCAGCGATGGAAGAAATATAAAAGGCAATAACTCCTCCTCCGGTTAAAATTAATGCAATGGCAATCAATCTTCCAATTGTTGTCAGCGGAACATAATCCCCGTACCCAACCGTTGCAGCTGTAATAAAGGCCCACCAAATCCCATCGAAAATGGTCGGAAATCTTCCGGGTTCTGCGAAGTGAATCATCGTTCCGAATATAGTCATGATGATGAGAACACTAGCGAGAAGCTTTACAACGGTTGGGAGGCGAAAAAAAATAAGCTTAATCAGTTTTCCTGTCATAGGGTCACCTGAAATCTAAAGGATGTTTTAACCTTAGTATGTTTTAGGGAAGTAATACAATACATCGGAAGGAGAAAGATGTCCGGAATGAACAACTGAAGAATTCTCTCCCTTCGAGACTGATCAGCTCCGAAGGGAGATTGGATATCTTTAAGCCAGCGCCGCTTTCATGCTTTCATACACTTCTAACCAAAAGTCTTCTCTTTGTTGAAATGTTTGGCCGATGTTAGCATACACTTCTTTTGCTTTTTCCTCGAAATCAGCAGCATCTTTCGGCGGAAGTTCTTGCCGAGCATCATCGACGAATTGCTGTATCTTTTCCGCCCGCGGGCCCCATTTTGCTACTTCGTTGCCGTCTTCATCTATGAAAATATAGATCGGAATGGAGCGGGATTTTCCGTTCGTTAAATATTGGTCCATTAATTCTAAGTTATCGTCCCGCAAAAGCAGCCGGACTTCCATACCAGTTTTTTCCGCTAGCTTAAAGAGAATCGGGTTATTCAGCATCGCATCTCCGCACCAATCTTCCGTCAGCGCAATGACACGCAAGTTTTTTGCCTTCACTTTTCTAAAGAAATCTTCATCTTCCGGAAGCCGGAACGATTCATAAATATGAAGCATTCCTTCTTTGTTTTTTTTCATGGAATCAATATACTCCTGAATGGTCATGCCCTTATCAAACCATTGATATAAATCCATACATCTCTCCTCCTTTTCTTCAAATTTTACTGAATAATAAAAGGAGCGTAAATAAAAGTGCTCCATTGAAAATTATCTGATAAGATATTGTCAGGTTAACAGGAGGGATGAAAGTTGAATAAGGAATTTTTGCTTGAATTGTTACATACTCCGTCCCCGTCTGGAATGGAGATGGAAATTCAGAAAAAATGGATTCAATACGTCAGCACCTTTGCTGATAAGGTCATAACGGATAACGCAGGAAACGCAATCGGTGTATTAAACCCGGAGGCGCCGTTTAAAGTGCTGCTTGCCGGTCATTGTGATGAGATTGCACTTGTTATTAATCGGATTGATGACAATGGATTTTTGCATTTTGACAAAGTAGGTGGAATTAACCCGAAGGCAGCGGTTGGCATGAAGGTAACCGTCCTTGGATACAACGGGACGATAACCGGGGTCATCGGCGTCAACGCCCAGCATCATGGCGGCTTGAAAAATGATTTCGGGCTGGAAGATTTATTTATTGACTGCGGGTTTAAATCAAAGCAGGAAGCAGAAGAGCGAGTACAAATTGGGGATTTATGCGTATATAAAACAGAGCCGGAAATATTAATGGACCGGTATATTTCTGCCCGCGGCTTAGATAACCGGACCGGGGCCTTTATCGTTGCGGAAGTGCTGCGGCGCTTAGCCAAGGAAAACGTTCAAGTCGGAGTGTATGCAGCGAGCACCGTAAACGAAGAGACGAATATGGGCGGAGCTTATTTTGCCGCTTCCGGCATTGAACCGACGATGGCCATTGCCTGTGATGTCACTTTTGCTACTGATTATCCAGGGGTGAATAAAAATAAACACGGGGATGTCCGTTTGGAAAAGGGACCGGTTTTGGCGAAAGGCGCACCGATAAATATTAAAATGAATCAGCTGCTGGAAAAAGCGGCAAGTGAACGGAACATTGGTTTGCAATATGAATTAACCCCAAGGAGAACAGGAACGGATGCAGATAAAATGCGTCTGACCGGAAAGGGAGTTCCCGTTGCTCTCGTTTCTTTGCCGCTAAGATATATGCATTCCCCGGTGGAAACGGCGAGCTTCCAAGATATGGAGAAAGAAATTGATTTGCTCGTCACGATGATCAAAAACTTAACGGGGGATGAAAGTTTAAACCCGCTGGATGATTGAAATATTTTAACTGGATTGAAAACTTTCTGAAAAAAAGTGAGGCAAATCTCTTTTCAAATGGAAGCCATTCATATATAATGAATTACGAAAACTAAATAATCGATTCCAATCTTCGGGGCAGGGTGAAATTCCCGACCGGCGGTGAGAAGCATTATTGCTTTAAGTCCGCGACCCATCTTAACGAATGTTAAGGTGGTGGACCTGGTGCAAATCCAGGACCGACAGTGACAGTCTGGATGAGAGAAGATGTCGAGCCTGAATCATGGTGTATTTATGTACACCTTAATTCCCTATGGACTTCTTATACCCTAAAGCCCCGTTATGTGTGCTTTAGGGTTTTTTATTTTACGGGCATTCTAGGCTTCTCCTTCGCGACAAGAGAGGAATCGATTTAAAAAGAAGGAGGAAATGATGATGAAAAAATCATCGAACTTACTAAAATTAGTTGTTTTATCTCTTTTGGGGACTATTTCCCTCGTACTGTTTTTCCTGAACTTCCCATTGCCGTTTTTACCGGCCTACTTAAAAATTGATTTCAGTGAAGTTCCGGCATTGATGGCTTCCTTAATTTTTTCCCCATTGGCTGGGGTCATTGTCATCGGTATTAAAAACTTGCTTTACTTAGCCGTTTCCGGATCAGGAGACCCTATCGGGGTAATCGCCAACTTTTTAGCGGGAGTCATGTTTGTTTTGCCGGTCTCCATCATTTACCATAAATTTAATAAAGGGGTAAAAAGTGTCCTTTCCGGCCTGATAACCGGAACGATAATCATGGCTGTCGGCATGAGCGTGTTAAATTATTTCTTTATACTGCCTGCCTACGGATGGTTTATGGGCTGGGATATGACCGAATCCTTTATCTGGATATCAGTTATCGGCGGAGTATTGCCGTTTAATGCGATAAAAGGTGTTATCGTCGGTGCTCTGTTCCTGATTATTTTTGTGAAAATGCAGCATTGGATGGAACAGCAGCGGGCGAAATTAACTTAAAAAATGCAAGCCGCATGAAATTTCATGCGGCTTATTTATTTTTCGTCCATGACCCAGCACAACGGGTCCCAAAAATGGTGCAAATGAAAACCGTTCCTGTCAGCGGCTGCCGATAGGAACGGTTATATTTACGTTTTTTTCGGTATCACTCCGATGGTACATCTGGCGACAGAAATGAGCTGTTCTTCTTCGTCGGTAATTTTAATTTCCCAAACCATTGTCGTTTTGCCCGTGTGGAGGGGTGTTGCCCTTGCTGTTACGGTACCATCCCGTTTGCTCTTAATATGGTTAGCATTGATTTCGATGCCAAAAACATGTTCTTTTTCCAGGTCAGCATGAAGCATCGCGCCAATGCTGGCTGCCGTTTCCGCCAGTGCTACCGATGCACCTCCGTGTAAAAATCCTGCGGGCTGCCTTGTCCTTTCATCCACTGGCATGGTGATAATCACCAAGTCTTTCTCCATCGAAATGATTTCCATCCCAAGGGCTGAAATAAGCGTATTTTGAATCTGTTTCATTCCCACTCCCCCTTTAAACTGCACTGATTAGCAGGGAAATACCGAGCAAGAATCCGTATAATGTATTTGTAATTCCCGTTGCTTTCATAGCAGGCATCATTTCTAACGGTTCGGTTTTGCCCCGGAAGTTTTTAATGACACTTCTTGCTTTGCCGGCACTGAGCAATGTAATGAACGACCAGAGCGGCAATATATTCAAGATAATATAGAGGATCGTTAAACCGTATGCGGTCACAAACAGAGCAGCCATTAACGTTATCGATTTATCCCTTCCGAGCAACACCGGAATCGTTTTCCGTCCGCCCCGTTTATCGCCTTCCCGGTCACGAATATTGTTGGCCATATTTAAGCTGCCGATAAAAATCGTAATCGGCAACGAAATTAAAATAACGTTCCAAGTAATTGTCTCTGTTTGGATAAAATAGCTGATTCCAATAATCAGCGTTCCCATAAAAATGCCGGAAAAGAGCTCTCCCAGCGGAGTGTAGGAAATTGGCAGCGGCCCCCCAGTATATGCATAACCGACTAACATTCCGAGAAGCCCAAGGATAGCAACGTACCAGCTCGATTCCATGCAAATATAGATGCCGAGCAAAACCGAAAATGCATATAACAAAAAGGCTCCGTTGCGCACCAATTCAGGTTTAATGCCGTCACGGACAATGGTGCCGCTAATCCCAACCGATTCCTCGGTGTCCAGACCACGCACGTAATCATAATATTCGTTAAACATGTTCGTTGCTGTCTGAATAAGCATGGAGGCAAGCAGCATGGCTAAAAATAAGATTAAATGGAAAGTACCGTCAACATACGCAATCATCGTTCCGACAAAAACCGGTACAAAGGATGCAGTCAATGTATGGGGCCGCAGCAGCCGCCACCAAACATCGAATCCGTCCTTTTCGTTCAATGCCGTCCGTATTTTATTTTTTTCATCTGTAGATTGCATCATTCTTCCTCCTGAAAGTAGTCCATATCAAACTAATTTTAGGGGAATTCGGATAGGCTGTCAATTTGCCCCATTTTTTAAGTTTACCGATTTTCTTTGTTATACCTTCAATCCATTCGTATTTTTTAATCGAAGAAACTTGAATTTATATTTCTGTGTGGAAAAAGTTTATTTTTACCAACACAAATAAACGTCCGGGATGCACGTTTTTTTAAAACTATTCAATTCCTGTATTCAAAGCTTAAACGCAAGCTGCCGTGGATCTTTCCGCCTTTCTATGTACTTGAAATGCTGGATGCCATGCCTGTCCTTATTAAGGATGGCTTTTATTCCAGCTGAAAAGCGGTAAAGGAACATTTT
>NZ_BMEV01000053.1 GCF_014637175.1 Compostibacillus humi
CTTACCCGTAAACCATTGTCGTGTTTGTCAAGAGCGATGGCGGGAGTTCCCCTCATCCTAAAATATTAGGATTTTTATTTTGAGGTTGTTTTCATAGAACTTTTTACACTACCATGTTTTTTTACTATCATACCATAAAATATCCCCTATTCTGAATTAATAAATTTTACAAGAAATAATGTCCATTCATTTTGCCTAAATTTAAATCCGCAAATAGCAAATTCAGCTTATAATAGATGATAAGAAGATGGCACGAGTCAGAAACTTTGTTGAGGTGGCTAATGAAAGAATATTATTACGATAAACTTTTCAATATTAATACGAAAGCAAGCGGGAATAACAAGGGAGAAAATATTTCCCATTACCATCCTTATGAGCCGACACCATATATTGTATTAGAGGAGCTGCTGAAGCATTATGAAATCAACAAAGAAGATACGATCGTTGATTTCGGGTGCGGCTTTGGCAGGCTAGTCTTTTTTCTTCACTATCATTCACAAGCAACAGTAAAAGGCATTGAAGTAAACAAGCGTTTGTATGACATGGCAATCCTGAACCGGAAAAATTATCGGAAGAAAATCGGAAAAAGCATTGATAATATGCATTTTTATAACGGTAAGGCAGAGGAGTACAGCATCAAACCGGAGGAAAATCGTTTCTACTTTTTCCACCCATTTTCCGGACATATTTTCCGCAAAGTAATTAACAATATTTTAAACTCTGCAGAGAAAAAACCACGGCCGCTTGAAATCATTTTATATTATGGACACGAGGATTATATTGATTTTTTGGAGAGGAGCGGAATGTTCGTAAGGAAAAGGGAGATTAACATACCTTACCTTTCTTCTCAAAATTCCTACGAAAAGATAATCATCTATCGTTTGCAGTGATGAAAAGGGAAGCAAAACTAGTTAAAAACCAAGAGCGGTTTTTCGCTCTTGGTTTTTCTGTCTTTAAAAAACATTTCCCGCTGCCTGCTAGCTAATTTTTTTATAACTTTTGCTTTTTAGGAATTTCTCCAGTTCAGGCAGCTATTTTTCTGCCTCTCTATACCCCTGAACATATGAATCGTAAAGCCTTTTGTTGTTTTTGCCAAATCTGCTTAACATTAGCGGTTTTTCCGGCTGAATAAAGAAGACTTCATTGTTCTTTTCCATTTCCAGCAATAGTTTCATCGTTTCATTATAGTAATTGTGGCGCTCGCGCAGCAATTTTACCAATTTTGGCTTATTTTTAAACACCCGCTTAAAAAACCAGTTCAATCTTAGTTTTCTTTTGATGTACCCCTTGCTCCTTGTAAGAACGACAATATGTTTTGTAATTCCTTTTTCCAGGAGAGGTTTTATCGGAATTGGGTCAGAAATGCCGCCGTCCATCAGTTCTAGCCCATTGTAGTGAACAATTGGCGCAAAAACAGGCAAGGAGCAGGAAGCGCGGGTAATGGCAAGCAGCTCCTCCTTTGACCTGTATTGTTCGAAATAAATCGGCTTACCGGTGTTTATTTCGGTAGTAGCAATGATTAAAGTAGATGGCGATTGAGAGAAAGCTGTAAAATCCAGTGGGACAATTTTTCGGGGGATTTGATCAAAAATATAATCCATTCCAAATAGTTCTCGATCTTTTAACATTTTACGAAAGGAAACGGATTCCGGGTTATTCCCCAATTCTTTTAAAATAAGATAGTTTCGGTCCCTTTGTCTTGAAACATAGGAACTGCCGATTAAAGCGCTGGCAGACGCAGTGGAAACGATCGGTATATGGATATTTTTATCTAATAAAAGATCTAACACACCTGCAGTATAGGCGCATCTCATTCCCCCGCCTTCCAGCAAAAGACCAACATTTTGCTGCAACGGATTGCACTCTCCCTTAACTATGGTGAAAAAAAGATAAACATATTATTAGTATAACAATTTATGAAGAAGTGCCAAATTATAATACTTATTTATGTATTCATTTCTTTCTATATCATAAATTTATTTTCGTAAATTATTAAAAAATTTTCTGTAATATATTGCATTTTGTATTTTTTAATAGTAATATAATAGTCACTTAATAATTTTGCTCAGTATTAAGACTATTTAACTACTAAGGGGGAACTGAAATGAAGGATAAAGTATCATTTTCAGCGTATGTTGCAATCGGCTTTATGCTTTTTGCTCTTTTCTTCGGAGCAGGGAATTTGATCTTCCCGGCTCAACTAGGACAATATTCCGGAGAAAATCTTTGGCCGGCGGCTATCGGCTTTTTAATTACTGGGGTTGGACTTGCATTACTTGGTGTTTTGGCAATGGGCTTTTCCGGCAGCAATAACTTGCAGGAATTGGCAAGCAGAGTTCACCCTGCATATGGAGTATTTTTTACCGCCTTGCTCTATTTAACAATTGGACCGTTCTTTGCTGCGCCTCGTACAGGTACCGTAGCATATGAAGTAGGTATTGCACCGTTTTTTAGTGAGGAATTTCAACAAACTGGACTTTTAATTTTTACTATTTTATTTTTTGCAGTAGCATTAGTTTTTTCTTTATTCCCAAATCGTCTCGTAGACAATATTGGGAAAATTTTAGCACCGGCTCTCGTTGTTTTATTATTGGTCCTGTTGACTGTTGCAGTATTCAATCCAATGGGCCCAATTCAAGAGCCGCAAGAGGCATATGCTAGCGGAGCATTTGTTACAGGTTTCTTAGAAGGGTATAACACTATGGACGCTTTGGCATCCCTAGTATTCGCAATTATCGTAATTAATGTTATTAAATCTTTAGGAATTCGTGACAAAAAAGAGATCCTTTCTGCAACTGCGAAGTCAGGAATTGTTGCTACACTATGTTTAGGAGTTATTTATGTAGGCATTGCCTATCTGGGGGCAACAAGTACAGCACAACTAGGTTTGTTTGATACAGGCGGACCGGTTCTAAGCGGAGCGGCATCTTATTACTTTGGAACATTTGGCTCTGTTTTATTGGCAGTCGTAATAATCCTTGCTTGTTTGACGACAGCTATCGGCTTGATTACAGCTAATGCAGAATACTTCCATACTTTGATGCCAAACATCAGCTACAAAACGTTAGTCGTATTCTTCTCCGTTTTAACATTTATTATTGCAAACTTTGGCTTGGCAAATATTATCGCATTTTCGATCCCGGTGTTAATGTTCCTATATCCACTGGCAATCGTACTCATGTTGCTGACATTCTTGTCACCGCTGTTTAACCATGCTCAGCTTGTCTATGTAGCTACGATTGGAGTTACACTTCTAATCAGTATTTTTGATGGATTAAAAGCACTGTGCGGCACTTTGGGAATCGACTATTTTGGCTGGATGGTACCGGTTCTTGACTTCTATGAACAAGTACTTCCGTTTTACGGACAAGGCTTAGGCTGGCTATTACCGGCACTTGCCGTCATCATCATTACAGGAGTCATTGCCCGTTTCCAAAAAGTATCCGCAACACAAGAAGTATAAAGATGAAAAGAAGGTGTCTGCTTTATTCTAGGCAGACACCTTCTTTTTTTGTTTTTACAGGAACATATGCAGACCGACATTAAGGATAGATATTAAGAAGAGAAACGAAAAAGCGGAGCTTAAGCCATATAAATTGCTTAAGAACACCGCCGATTAAAAAGGATATGGATGAAGAATTTGAAGAAAAAACCAAATTTCTTTCATTGGAAAAGAGCTGGACGCAACGTTATAAATTGTTTGTGCCGAAGAGTCCCTTACCTTCTGATTATCGATGATAATATCGATATAGATATAGAAACACAACTCATGAATTAATCATCGAAATGAAATAGTTCAATATTGCGCAGCCAGTTTTCCTTCATCACTTCATTTAGTTTATCAATCTCATTTTCTTTCATATACTTAATAATCTTTTCGTGATCTTCGATGGAAATCTCCGTCAGAATAATGGAATTATGGAAAAACAGCCGAGCTACATGGGCTTGTAAATCTTCAATAATAGATTTTATATATTTATTGTTTGCTGTCTTCACGATAATATTATGGAATTCTTCATCAATTTTTAATGCTTCAAAATAATCTTTTGATTGTATTGCTTTTTTAAAGCGCTCATTTGCTTCGGTCAGTTCATTATAAATTTCCTCTGTCATATGAGGAAGGGCTAGTTCAGCTGCCAATGCTTGCAATACTGCGAGAGGCGGCAACAATTCTTTAATAGAGCTTTTCTCTATTTCCGTTACTTGAGTCGCCTTGCCAGGATACATTTTTACGAACCCCATCACTTCCAGCAATTGAAGGGATTCCCGTACTGGAGTTCGACTGACGCCAAGTGCTTTTGCAAGCTCTGTATCATTAATTTTTTCACCTGGGAGTAATGTCCCGTCTATAATCCATTGCTGTATTTGATTGAATGCGCTTTCTTTAGCTGATTGCCTAATTGGCCTGGAAAGATTATTAGGAATAGGCATGTGAATACTACCTCCCAGAAGATGATGTATTTATAACTCTACTATAAATTATTATACTATAAAACATAAGTTAATGAAATATGCAATATATTGGATTTGTGAAATCGCTAGTTTTTTGTGCGGGAAGACTAAAGACTGGAGCTGAAGCGGGAAAAAAGAAAACAAACGTTTGTATTCGTAATAAACAAACGTTTGTTTTGGATATTTGCTTATCCGAAAAGCAGGAGGAGGGTCAATTATTTATTTCCGGCAATTCCGTAAAAGAATAATTTTGTCAGATCTTCCGTTATAGGGAGCGCCTTTTCGTACGCATCTTCCCTTTGGAAGTATTCCTTAAACATCTGAATGTAAAAGATAATTGCTTCATTGGATAACGTCGGATCGACCAATCCTTCCGCTTTGCCTTCGTTAAACAATTCAATAAACTTCGGAAGGACCTGTTCGGTATATAACTTTTCCATATAACTTATCCCGTTGGCATATTCTTTCATAAAATATTGATAAAAGTCGGGATGAATTTCTTCTGCGGTTTCTTTCTTTTCAAAGATAATTTTTGTAATTTTTTCGGAAAATGATAAATCACTTTCAAATATTTCTTCATAATACTTTTGCCAAACGGTGTCGGTATAAAAGATGATTACTTCATGAACGAGATTATCCTTGCTTTCGAAATAATTGTAGATGGTAACTTGCGAAACGGCTGCTTCTTTAGCAATTTCTGCAACTGACACTTTCTGCACGCCATATTTTAAAAATAAGGAAAGAGCTGCTTGCAATATATCCTTTTTCTTCTGTTCCCTTCGCCGTTCAAAACCGTCCATTGCTTTCACCTCATGAATAGTTTAATAAAAATTTTGTAATAAAACAATATAAATATTTCATAAAATCATTGAAAAGAGACGGAACTTCATATATTATGAACTATATAAAGGGAATTATTTCATAAATTTTATATCCCAATCCTTTAAAGGGAGGAAATGCGATGTATATTATTAAAGCTGAAAATTTAACGAAAAGATTTGGGAAATTTACGGCACTCAATAATGTAAATCTGGAAGTGAAGGAAGGGGAAATTTTTGGCTTTATCGGCCCGAATGGTGCCGGGAAATCAACGACGATCCGGATTTTATTAGGTATGTTAAAAACGACTGGCGGGAAGGCGGCTATTTTTGGCAAGGACGTTTGGAAAGATGCGGTCGAAATCCATAAACGGCTTGCTTACGTGCCGGGGGATGTCAATCTATGGCCAAACTTAACCGGCGGAGAAATCATTGACCTATTTGTTAAACTGCGGGGAAACGGCAGCAATCCGAAAAAGAAAGCGGAACTGATCGAGCGATTTCAATTTGACCCGACGAAAAAATGCCGAACTTATTCTAAAGGTAACCGGCAAAAGGTAGCCCTTATTGCAGCCTTTGCTTCCGAAGCGGATTTGTATATATTGGATGAACCGACTTCCGGACTGGATCCGTTAATGGAACGGGTTTTCCAGGAACAAGTACAGGAGGCAAAAAATGAAGGGAAAAGTGTCCTTCTTTCCAGCCATATTCTTTCGGAAGTGGAAAAGCTTTGTGACCGGGTTGGAATTATCCGTCAAGGACAGATTATTGAGACGGGCACGTTAGGGGAATTACGGCATTTAACCCGTAATACGATTGTGGCTGAAACGAAGGAAAAGATTAACGGACTTAAGGAAATGGAAGGAGTACATCAATATGAAGAAAGGGGTTCGGAAGTTACATTTCAAGCAGATACGGAAAAGCTGGATGAAATTATCCGCCATCTCAGCCAATTTGGGATTTTGAAATTGGAAAGTGCCCCGCCAACTTTAGAAGATTTGTTCATGCGTCATTATGAAGATGTCGGGTCAGGAGGTTCCTTGACATGAAAAAGGAATTATTTAAAGGAACATTATCATTAATTAAATTTCAATTCCGTCAGCAGCGAATAAAACTATTTCTTTGGCTGTTTGGTTTAATTCTAGTTACGCTATCCGTTGCCGCTTCCTATCCGAGCATATATAAAACGGAAGCAGACAAACAAGGTTTTGCCTTAACGATGGATAACCCGGCGATGACAGCAATGCTGGGACCGGGATACGAGCTGGAGGATTATTTAGATTCCGTCGGGGCAATTTTCGCTCAAGAAATGCTTTTGTTTACAATTATCGCAGTCATCATTATGAATATATTGCTAGTCAGTAAAAGCACTCGCAGTGATGAAGAGGATGGAAGGATCGAACTGGTTCGTTCTCTTTCGATTGGAAGGCTTGCTTATGTTAGTGCGGCTATGACGGTTGTTCTCACAGTTAATTTTATTTTGACAATTGCCATTGGTGCGGGTCTGGCATTATTAAATGTCGAAGGAATGGGTCCAGAAAGTTCCTTTTTATACGGTTCGATTTTAGGAGCGACAGGGCTTATGTTCGGCGGGTTAAGTATGTTGTTTGCTCAGCTTTCGGAAACTTCAAGGGGAACGACGATGTTTTCCTTCGGCATCTTAATAGTTGCTTATTTGATTCGAGCAATTGGCGATGTATCCAATGAAACAATATCTTTTATTTCTCCGCTAGGCTGGAGTGTCAGAACAAATGTCTTTATTGAAGATCATTGGTGGCCGGTCGTTGTAAATCTTATTACCGCAATAGCTATTATCCTTATAGCCCTTTATTTACAGGCAATTCGCGATTTAGGTTCTGGTTTAATTCCAGCAAGAAAAGGAAGATACGATGCCACCAGAATTTTGCAAACACCGCTAGGATTTGCGTGGCGTTTAACACGAACGAACATCATTTCGTGGGGGATCGGTATATTTCTTCTCGGTGCATCCTTTGGCGCAATTTTAGGTGATTTAGAAACGTATTATGGGGATATGGAACTGATACAGGAGTTTTTAAAGGATGCGCCAGGCTATACGATGACAGAACAATTTGTTGCACTTCTGTTAGCCATTATGTCTTTATTTAGCGTCGTTCCCGCCGTAATGACCGTGCTGAAACTAAAAGGGGAAGAAACGAAAAATCGCACGGAAATTCTTTATAGCCGGGCCCTTTCCCGAGGAGAAATGCTTGGCAGCTATGCTGCCCTTAGCATTGCTGTTACCGTATTGATGCAGATTCTCCTAGTGATCGGATTGTGGTCTGCCAGTTTATCCGTTATGGAGGAACCGTTGAGTTTTTCAACAACATTGGAATCTGCCCTTGTGTACTTGCCTGCGATGTGGGCTGTAGTCGGTTTGGCCATCCTCTTGCTTGGGCTTGTGCCAAAGGTTGCTTCATTCGTGTGGCTATATGTTGTCTTTTGTTTTGTCGTATTATATTTAGGCGGCATTTTAGATTTCCCGGATTGGGTAAATCAGTTGTCTGTTTTCTTCCATATCCCGCAAATTCCGGTTGAGGACATGGATGTTCCATCTCTCGCCGTGTTAAGCGGATTGGCAGTTTGTATAGTTGTTATTGGCTTTATCGGATATCGAAAACGGGATTTGGCAGGGTAAATGAAGACAGGAGTCAGACCTTCTTTCCTTTATAGGGGAAGGTCTGTTTTAGTTATAGCTATATCGTTTGGAAAACCTTTCTTTTATAAAAGAAGACATCTTAAGTTGGCAAATGATTGGAGAAGATTATTTAAAATCTTTTCATCTTTTTTAAAAATTTCCCTTGAACCTACAGCTACGTTAGGTTGTATCATAGAGATACAGAATAAAACAGGCGGGGGAGAATATGGCAAAAGAAACATATTCGATTGGCGAAATTTCTAAGAAGACGGGCGTGTCTATTCGCACGTTGCATTTTTATGACGAGAAAGGGCTGCTGCAGCCGGAAAAACATCCGACATCCGGTCATCGCATTTATTCGGAGGAAGATATTAAAACGCTGCATCAGATTATGACGTTAAAGTTCTTAGGTTTTTCTTTAGATAAAATCGGGGGAATGCTGAAAGAACGTAATTTCCATATGGGATTAATAGACTCGCTGAGAATGCAAGCGAAAAAATTGGAGGAAGATAAGGAAAGAATTGAAATTGCCCTCGCAACGATCAAAAGGACGATTGCTTTATTGGAGAGCGAAGGGGAAGTCGACAGCAATATTTTAATGAGCATTATAAGCAGTATGCAGACAGAAAAGGAGCAGCGGGAATGGGCAGAAAAGTATTTTGATAAAAATGTGGTAGAACAAATCTTCGAAATATCTGAAGAGGAAAAACTAGAATGGGAAAAGGCTTCCGTAAAGTTTTACAAGCAGGTGAAAAGTCTGGCTGGAAGGCCCGCAGATGATGCTGATGTCCAGCATATGCTCCGTGAGTTTTTTTCTGCGATAGCTGTCGTATTGGATACGGAAAGTCTGCGTGAGTTTGTCAAAGTAGGTAATTTGACGGAGGAGGATTCCCGAAAAATTGAAGAAGAAATAGACAGATTCGTTCCAAATCCATTAACGAAGGAAGAAACCGAATGGCTGGAGCAAGTGATGGACTCTTTTCTCGAAAAATATGATATAAACGAATTTTTATCAAAAAGTAAATAAGGAGATCGGAAAATGAACAAAGGCGATACTAAAAACAATTTTACAACCCTTATCTTAAAGGAAAACATTCCTAAATTGCCGCTGACAATAGGTATTATTGGCAGTGTCATTACTACCCTTGTCAGCTTATCCATTCCTTTCCTGACAGGTGAGCTGGTAGATGGTTTTTCCCTGGAACGATTAAACAGTACGTTATTTATCGTCCTAGCTGCAGCATTTATTTTGCAAGCGGTTATTGATGGTTTTTCTACTTATCTGTTAGCCGCTTCTGGCCAAAAAATGGTTGCCCGTCTGCGTGAGCGGATGTGGGAGAAAATGATTCGCCTGCCGGTAAGTTTTTTTGATAAAAATGCAAGCGGGGAATCAGTAAGCCGGGTAGTGAATGATACAGGCATCGTTAGAGATCTAATCTCCCAGCATTTCCCCCAATTTATTTCCGGCATTATTACGATAATCGGTGCGATTATCATTTTGCTTATCATGGACTGGAAAATGACGCTATTAATGCTTATCTCTGTTCCAGTTACAGTAATCATAATGATTCCCTTAGGGAGCAAAATGGCAAAAGTATCCCGGGGGCTGCAAGATGAGACGGCAGACTTTTCTGGGAAAATCCAGCAAACCTTTAGTGAAATCCGTTTAATGAAAGCATCGACAGCAGAGGAAGCGGAAAGACAAAACGGAATTACGGGAATAGGAAAGCTTTTAAACTATGGAATAAAAGAAGCAAGAATTATTGCCCTTGTCGGCCCGATTATGTATTTAATTGTTATGGTTGTCGTCGTCATCATTATTGGTTATGGCGGCATCCGTGTATCGGAAGGGACGATGACTACCGGATCCCTCGTTGCCTTTTTGCTATATTTATTTCAAATTATCTTCCCAATCACGACCTTTGCCATGTTTTTCACCCAGCTGCAAAAGGCAAAAGGGGCGACGGAAAGAATTGCGCAAATTTTACAGACAGAGGAAGAGACAGGCCAGGAAGGAATCGATAAAGATATTTCGAACGAGCCAATTACAGTCGATAACGTATCCTTTAGCTACAATAATGAGGAGCCGGTGCTGAAATCGATTACGTTTACCGCAAAGCCGGGGGAAATGGTTGCATTTGCCGGACCGAGCGGAGCAGGAAAAACTACTTTA
This sequence comes from Compostibacillus humi, assembly GCF_014637175.1. Taxonomy (GTDB): domain Bacteria; phylum Bacillota; class Bacilli; order Bacillales; family Amphibacillaceae; genus Oceanobacillus; species Oceanobacillus humi. The sequence goes on from NZ_BMEV01000053.1 coordinate 10,100, forward strand.
TTTGGATTGTTGGAAAGATATTATGAACCTACATCCGGGGAAATCCGTGTAGGAGATACACCAATCCGAAATTTATCCCTTATGTCATGGCGGTCGCAAATCGGGTATGTATCCCAGGAAAGCGCTATGATGGCAGGAACAATCAGAGAAAATTTAACCTACGGATTGGCCAATGCAGAAGAGATTAGTGATGAGACACTTTGGAAAGTTGCGGAAATGGCCAATGCAGACGAGTTCATCCGAAGATTTTCTGAAGGATTGGATACGATTGTTGGTGAGAGAGGTATGAAACTTTCCGGTGGACAGCGGCAACGAATCAATATTGCCAGAGCATTTTTACGAGATCCAAAGATTTTGATGCTTGATGAAGCGACGGCAAGCTTGGACAGTGAATCAGAACAGGCTGTTCAGGAAGCGTTATCCCGTCTAATGGAAGGGAGAACGACCTTTGTTATTGCCCATCGGCTGTCCACAATTGTCGATGCAGATAAGATTATTTTCATCGAAAATGGGCAGGTAACAGGAATTGGTACTCATGAAGAGTTAATGGAGTCTCATGATTTGTATCGAAGTTATGCTGAACAGCAATTAAAATAATTTTTTTCAGGAAGAGGCAGGGAATGAAAAACCCCCGCCTTTTTCTATGCAATGGCTATCCTCCGATTAGGCTTATTCCAGAATACAAAGCATCCTTTATCAAAGAATGGTATAATATAATTTATCAGAGTATTTGTAATAGTGATTTGTGAATCTATTAACAAACAGGAGATGAGAAAGATGGATGACCGTATTTCGATTCTCAATTTTGACCACGTTTACCAGAACCAGTCTTTTTACGTTCGAGAGAAATATGATTGGATTGATTTGTCTGATATCCCGAACACAAACTTATTTTGTGAACAAGATGCATTAAAGCGAATAGCTGCTAGATTAAAAGAACGGCCTCCTAGTTTCCTGCGCTTTATAGGAAGCGGCAACTACCACTATATTACTTATCTTTTCTTATCCCGGATTCAAAAGCCCTTCTCTTTAGTTTTGATTGACCATCATACGGATACACTGCCAAGCCCGAGTGATGCTCTAATATCCTGTGGTTCCTGGGTATTGCAGTCTCTTCAGCATCTTCCTATGCTGAAAAGGGTTCTGATTATCGGCGCAGACACAGATGGATATAAGCACATTCCTCCCTCGATAGCAAAAAAGGTAAAGATTATGACAAAATACGAGCCTTTGACAGCACAAACCGATATTACGGGACACATCGATACCGATTCGGTTTATATAAGCATTGACAAAGATGTGCTAAGCAAAAAGGAAGCAATCACTTCATGGGACCAGGGAACATTGACATTAAAGGCACTTGCAAATATTTTAAAAGCAATCTTCCAGTCAAAGAAGGTAGAAGGTGTAGATGTTTGCGGCGAATATCCGATGAATCCATCCAATGAATATACTAAACTGGGAAAACAAGCAGCTTTAAAGAATAATCGTGCCAATCAATTTATTTTAGACAAAGTGAAACTTTATTTCTACAGCCATAATAAAAAGTTAACCCCTGCCCTTTTTCAAAAGGCAAATGACCTATCTCAGCAAATTTAAAAATATTTCTTCTGGCTAAAGTTTAAAACTTTCGTTAAAGTGATAATAAATATATACGGTTGCGGAGGAATAATGGATGAAAACGATTAAAATAAATGAGATTGTCATTGGGGAAGGGAAACCGAAAGTTTGTGTGCCAATTACCGGGTCAACAGCAGAAGAGATTGCAGAGGAAGTACAGCAGATAAAGGAATTAGAAATAGATCTTGTCGAATGGCGTGCCGACTTTTTTGGGAAGGTAGACGAACTTTCGGAAGTTTTGGACGTTCTGGAAAAGCTAAAGTATCGTTTGGGCAGAATTCCAGTTCTCTTTACGCTTCGCAGCAAAAAAGAAGGCGGAGAGAAGGAGTTTACTGATGAATTGTATGTAAAGTTAAACGAAGCGGCAATAAATTCAGGACTGATTGAACTTGTAGATATTGAACTGGAACAAAAAAACATAACGAAATTAATAACAGAAGCAAAGAACGCTCAAGTAGTAACTGTTATTTCCAGCCATGACTTCCATCAAACCCCACCGAAGAAGGAAATCTTTTCGAAATTGAAAAGAACGGAAACATTAGGAGGAGATATTTTTAAAATTGCCGTGATGCCGCAAAGCCCAAAAGACGTGCTTTCCCTGTTGGAAGCGACATGGGAGATGAAGTCAGAACTAGCGGATCGGCCAATTATTACGATGGCAATGGGGCCTCAAGGTGTCATTAGCAGATTAAGCGGTGAACTATTTGGTTCGGCTGTTACCTTTGGTGCTGCAGTGAAAGCGAGTGCCCCAGGCCAGCTGGATGTAAAAGAATTACAATACATACTCAAGGCTTTGCATCATCATTTGCAGGCGTAGACCGGAACCCCTCTTTTCCAATATGGAAGAGAGGGGTTTTTCTTACTCACTATATAATTATGAACAACTAGTTTGAAACAACTTTTCATATACTCTGTCACCTCATCATTAAAACAACATAGTCTTTATATCATAAAAGTTTACCAAAGGAAAAATAATGTTTTCGATAAAAAACACTTGACAAACACAAAAAGGGACTTTAATTTAGGTAGTAACTAATAAAGTTTCTCTAAGGAAACTTAAGAGGTTGTACGAAAAAGTTAAGGAGGAGAGCAAAATGTATCGGGTTTTAAAATGGTCAGCTGTTTGGTTCCTGATTTGTTTTGTGCTGTTTTTAGCAGCCTGTGGAGAAAGAGCAGAACAGACAGAAAAAGAGGACGTAATTCATGTTGTCACAACAATTGCCCAAATAGGAGAACCGTTATCAGTAATTGGGGGCGATCGGGTACAGGTGGAAAGTTTAATGGGACCTTCTGTAGATCCCCATTTGTATAATCCGACACAAAGTGATATGGCTAGAGTCGATGAAGCAGATATCATTTTTTATAACGGACTAAATTTGGAGGCCAATATGACGGATATGTTTCAGCAATTAGGAGCTTCCAAACCGGTATTGGCAGTCGGAGAAGTGATTCCGGAAGAGGCTTTGCTGAAAGATGAACAGGGAGCAATTGATCCCCACATTTGGTTTGATATTGATTTGTGGAAACAGGCTTTAGACCAGGCGGTGGAAGAATTGAAGACATACGCGCCGGAAGATAAGAATTTTTTTGAGAAAAATAAGTCGGAATATTTCGAACGATTGGATGAACTAAAAAAGGAGGCAGAGAAACTTAGGGAAATTCCGGAAAGCAGACGAATTCTTGTAACAGCTCATGATGCCTTCGGATATTTTGGGAGAATGCATCAAATGGAAGTAATCGGACTCCAAGGTTTAAGTACGGAAGATGAAATAGGGGTTTCTGATATTAACGATACGATTGCCATTATAAAAGAGCATCAAGTGCCGGCAATATTTGTGGAAACGAGCATTAATCAGGACTCTATCAAAGCGGTAATCGAAGGAGCCGCCAACGAAGGAGCAGATGTGAAATTGGGAGGAGAGCTCTTTTCCGATGCCATGGGAGATCCGAACACGGAAGAAGGAACATATATCGGGATGTATCGGCACAATGTTAATACGATTTATGATGCGCTGCAAGGAGGAATCGATTAATGGAGTCAGCAATACTAATCGCAGAGAATGTATCCGCCTCTTACCGGAAAAATACGGTACTGCATAATGTTAATTTTAAGGTTAATCAGGGGACGCTTACAGGCATTATCGGACCTAATGGTGCAGGAAAGTCGACGTTAATCAAGACGTTGCTGGATTTACATCCGAGGCTGTCCGGCTCAGTCACCTTTTTCCAGCAGCCGTTTAAAAAGGCTAAAAAGCGAATCGGGTATGTCCCGCAGCGGGGGTCGGTTGACTGGGATTTTCCGACGAATGCATTAGATGTAGTTACGATGGGCTTGTATGGGGAAATTGGCTGGTTTAAGTTTCCGAGCCGCAAACATAAAGAAAAAGCCTATGAAGCGTTAAAGAAAGTAGGAATGGCTGATTATGCAGACAGGCAAATAAGCCAGCTTTCCGGCGGACAGCAGCAGCGCATTTTTTTGGCGCGGGCGCTCGTACAAAATGCGGATTTATATTTTATGGATGAACCGCTTGCAGGAGTGGATGCCCAAACTGAACGGGCTATTATGTTCATATTGCAAGAATTAAAAAGGAACGGAAAGACAGTCATGGTTGTACACCACGACTTGCAAACGGTTGCCGATTATTTTGACCATGTTCTTCTCTTGAACCGGACGGTTATTGGACATGGAAAAACAGAAGAAATTTTCACAAAAGAAAATATCGGCAAAACCTACGGCGGAAATATGCGCTGGCTGATTGGAGAGGAAGAGAAAAATGTGGTCCCTTCTTATCACTAGCAATACCCAGTGGGTGTTTTTCAGCACAATGATGCTTGGAATAGCTGCAGGAGTCATCGGCTGTTTATCCTATTGGAAACGGCAAAATTTAATGAGCGATGCCCTGTCCCATGCTGCGCTTCCGGGCGTGGTCATTGCCTTTCTTTTAATCGGAGAAAAAAATCTCCTCGTTCTTGTTATCGGTGCTGCTGTCAGCGCAATAATCGGGGCATTTTCTATCCAATGGATTACAACATGGAGCCGGATTTCAGAAGATGCTGCGATGGGGATGATTCTTGCTGTATTTTATGGCTTGGGGATTATGCTGCTCACCATTGCTAATCGGTCCTTCGGGGGGAATCAAAGCGGTCTCGACAGCTTCATCTATGGCCAGGCCGCATCGATGGTGAAATCGGATGTAATGACAATGCTTGTATTAGCATTTGTCGTTTTATTAGTCGTTTTTCTTGCATATAAGGAGTGGAAAATCTTTTTATTTGATCCGCAGTTTGCCAAGGGAATCGGGTTGTCCATTCGCGGGATGAGCATACTTTATACTTCGGTGTTAGTAATAGCCATAGTTATTGGCATCCAGGCAGTAGGGGTTATTTTGATGGCCGCTTTGCTGATTATTCCTGCTGTCAGCGCTCGTTATTGGACCCAATCGTTTCGAATGATGCTTATGTTATCAGCCTTGTTTGGCGGCGTATCCGGATTGTTTGGAACGTTAATCAGCGCAACGGGAAAAAGCCTGCCGACAGGCCCGTTTATCGTTGTCGTTGCCGCGGCAATATTTATCATTTCCCTAATTTTAGGGAAAGAACAAGGAGTTTTGCTTCACTATTTCCAGCTGCGAATGCAGCGGAAAAAGGCAAATGCAATTGGAACAAAGGAGAGGAGCATAACATGACTTATACGGCGTGGATTTTGCTGACAGCTGCTTTAGTCGGCCTTTCCTGCGGCCTCATCGGCGTATTTTTAATTTTGCGGAAGACGGCAATGATGGCAGATGCCATCAGCCATACGGTCCTTCTGGGCATTGTGCTGGCATTTTTAGTGACAAAGGAAGTGAGCGGTCCTGCTATGTTATTAGGCGGAATACTAGCCGGGCTGATTACTGCCCTTCTTGTCCAATGGCTCCAATCGCTGAAAGTTCAGCACGATGCATCGATGGGGATTGTGTTTACGACTCTATTTGCCATTGGGGTTATATTGATTGCAACTTCTGCCGGGAATGCCCATTTAGATGTCCAGCATGCCTTAATGGGGGAAATTACGTTTATTCCTTTTCATACCATTACGTTGCCCCTTGCGGGAGATATTCCAATGGCAACGGCATTGTTAATGATCGTCCTGTTCGTCGTTCTGTTTTTTATTGCCGCCTTTTATAAAGAGTGGAAAATTACCACCTTTGATCCGGCTCTGGCTGCAAGTATAGGGATACCGGTTGCAGCGATGCATTATTTGTTTATGGGGTTAGTTTCAGTTACGACCGTTGCTTCATTTGATGCTGTTGGCGCCATTATGGTCGTCGCCATGTTAATCGCTCCGGCAGCATCGGCATACCTTTGGACTGACAAGCTATCTGTCATGCTAATTTTAAGCGGCATGTTTGGGGTATCGGCAGCTTTTACCGGTTATGTTATAGCTGCATGGCTGGATACATCTATTTCCGGTTCGATGGCCTTTGCGACGGGTATCTTTTTTACCGTTAGCTTTATTTTCTCCCCTAAACATGGTGTCATCGCAAAAGCCGTAAAACCGGCAGTTTAACAGGAAGGCTAGGCGCTGCCTAGCCTGATTTTTTTCTTTTAACATATCTGTAACTTGATAACAGGAAAAGTCAGTACTATCATAATGAATTGTCCATAAACTAAAAAATAGAAATGTGTCAGACTTGAGAGGAGAATTTATTTGCGGAATACAACTATTACCCCTTCTTATGACCCGTGGGAAGCTTACGTAGACGTAGAGGAATTCGGAAAATTAACCTTAACGAATATCGAATTTACAACAACCGTCATGTGCAATATGCGGTGCGCCCATTGTGCTGTCGGCTACACGCTGCAGCCGATAGATCCGGATGCTTTGCCTTTAGACCTGTTCATTAAACGGCTGGACGAAATCCCCCATCTGCGTACGCTCAGCATTACCGGCGGGGAGCCGATGATGAATAAAAAGATGGTCAGAAATTATGTTGTGCCATTGCTCCAATATGCCCATGAACGGGGAGTGAAAACCCAGCTGAATTCCAATCTGACCCTGCCTTACGAACGCTATGAAAGCATCATTCCATATGTCGACGTGCTTCATATATCTCACAACTGGGGGACGGAAGAAGAATTTGCTGAAACTGGTTTTGCTTTAATGGAACGGAAACCATCCAAGGAAAATCGCATCCGCTATTTTAAACGGATGGAGGAAAATGCAAAGCGCTTGGCTGGAGAAGGCGTAAAAGTATCGGCGGAAACGATGCTTAATAAACGTACCTTTCCATACTTAGAGGAAATCCATGACCATATAGTGGAAATGGGATGTTTTCGCCATGAAGTTCATCCGATGTACCCGGTCGACTATGCCAGCAATTTAGAGATTTTGTCTTTAGACGAAATCCGTACCGCAATTTACCGTTTGCTGGAACACCGGAATAAGGATATTTGGATGCTATTTGGAACACTTCCTTTTTATCCGTGCAGTAAGAAGGAAGAAGATTTGACGTTACTGAAAAAACTGTATCAAGAGGACAATGTTACGGTAAGAAACGATCCTGACGGCAGATCCCGGCTTAATGTCAATATTTTTACCGGAGACGTAATTGTTACCGATTTTGGGGATGAAGAACCAGTCCTTGGCAATGTTCAGAATACAACGTTGGAGGAAGCTTACAATCGCTGGATGAAATCGAAAACGGCAAAAAGTTTAAATTGCCATTGTCCTGCCGTGAAGTGTTTAGGACCAAACATTTTAGTGAAAAATGCCTATTACAAAGATATCGATTTTACAAAAAGAATGGCTAATATCAGCAAATAAATTTATCGCTGAAATTCCATATGTTATGATAGTCCAAAGGAAAATTTGGGGAGGACTTGTATTTTATGACTTGGGAATTGTTTCTTGCTTACGAAAATTTAATAACACTCGGAATAGCTGTCGCCATATTTCTTTTATTTCTTATCTTTCGTAAGCTGTTTACAAAATATATTTTTGCCCTCTTGCTGAAAATGACGAAAAAAACGAAAATCAGCCTGTTTTCCAATGTGCTCGTAGCCTTTGAAAAACCGCTGCAATGGTTATTTCTCATTATTGGCTTTTATGTTGCTCTCCACTACTATGGAATAAAAGTTGGGGTCCTGTTAACAACAGACTTCATTAGAAGAATAATAAAGGTGGCCATCATTCTTTTAGCGATGTGGGGATTTTTGAATCTGTCTTCATCCACTTCGTCCTTATTTCATAAAATCAATGAAAAGACAAGCGTTCATATCGACGAAATTTTAATCCCTCTGCTGTCGAAGACATTGCAGTTTGTCATCATTGCCATTTCCTTGACGATTATACTGCAGGAATTCGGCTATAGCATTGAAGGATTTATTGCTGGATTAGGTTTAGGAGGCTTGGCCATATCCCTTGCAGCAAAAGATGCCTTAGCCAATTTTCTTGGCGGAATTGTTATTATTTCGGAAAAGCCGTTTACAATCGGCGATTGGGTTTTAACCCCAAGTGTAGAAGGAACAGTAGAGGACATTACCTTTCGCAGCACGAAAATCCGTACCTTTGCTGATGCGCTCGTAACCGTTCCGAATGCCCAATTGTCCAATGAGCCGATTACGAACTGGAGCAAAATGGGCAAACGAAGAATTACGTATTATTTAAGACTGGCTTACGGTACTCCGAGGGATAAAATTGAAAAGATAGTGGAGCGAATAGAAACATTATTGCGAAACCATCCGGAAATACACCAGGAAACGATTTTCGTCAAATTTGATGAGTTTAATGAAAGCAGTTTAGATATCTTCCTCTATTTCTTTACGAAATCAACAGTCTGGGGAGAATATTTAACGGTAAAAGAAGAAATCAACTTGAAGATTTTAGACATTGTCGAAGAAGAAGGGGTATCTTTTGCCTTCCCAGCAAGACGGCTATATGTAGAAGAGGGAGAGATGAAGGATTTTCAACGTTCGCGGGAACATTCCGGCTAAAAATGCTTGGACTTTTGTCCAAGCATTTTAAATTTGCCTCATATATCGTAAAGTAATCATTTTTTCGCCTGTTTCAACTCTTTCCATCTTTTTCTTCTGAAAAGTAAATCCCCTTGCTTCATAAAAAGGGATTCCCAACTGATTTCCTTCTTGAACAGATACCCATTGTTCCTTCGCGCCGCTTTTCCTTTGTTCTTTCGTCAAGGCTTCCAGCAGTTTTTTGCCAATTCCCTGAAAACGATATTTTTCGTCAACATAGAAGACAAATATTTCTCCGACATCAGGGGCTGTCATTCCGCCTCCGATTACACCGGCCGCTTCCGAATCGACGAGAGCGATATGGGTATAGACACCTGATTCAATATCGTCGGAAACCCGTTTTAAATTGTACCAAAAATCAATGTTTTTCCTTATATATGTTTCGCTATAAAAGTCTTCTGCTGTTTGCCGCCATCCGCTGGCACAAATGGAAGCAACCGCCTCCGTATGCTCTTTTTTCGGTTTAATTATCGTCAGATTCATCGGAACGCCTCCTTTACAACATAGCTACATAGGAAGAAATCGATAAAGAATTTCTTCATAGGAACTGTTTGCATAGCTCGGGGCAATGCCTGAAGCTGCTATTTTATTTTTCTTTACCCTTTTCTGCAGTACCGTGATTGAAAATTCCTCTTCAAAGGGAAAAGGATGTAATTGAATAGTGTTTTTTTCCTGCCATTTTATTTGTAATTTATCTCCGCCGGTGTTTGAAGGAAGCCGGATTCCCTGACGAAAGAAGGGGTGAACTTGTTGTTCAGATACACCTGGTTCATGAAGGCATACGTAAAGGGATAGCTGGTCGGCAAACAGCAATAGTTCAAAATGAAAGTTAAGCAATCGTTCGTTTAAATAGCCTAGATATTTGATAATCCGGGATTGTCGTCTCTGTTCCTGTTTTACAAACTGCTGAGCAAATTCATCATTGCTCTTTCTTAAGAAACGGGAATAGTGCATGCTGCAAAGCAAAGCAGCATAACGGTCCTTTTCTTCTACTTCATCAATGCCTTGTCGATAGATAGCGGTTTTTGCTGCCACAGGGAAATGATGGAAATCATAAGGTTCCTTTAATTCATCGTTCCAGAAAGGGTGCTTATCCACATATTTCCAGCCAAGGTCATGATGGCAAACGGCATATTCTACCGAAGGGCGAAAGTCTTTTCCTAAAAACAGAGCATTTTTCCAGCGGAAGGCAAATTCTCCTGAAATGGATGCATGATGATTCTGTTCAATAAAAATATACGTGTCTTTATTATCACGAACAATCATAAAAATTACCCCTATAGCAAAAAGCTTCACGATCTGCCTTGCTGGCAAAATCGTGAAGCTAATTTTTAAACCATTTTATCAAAATGAACTTGTTTGTTCAATGCGTACATAATCGGTATGCCGATTGCAAGAACGACAACTTCCCCAATTGCGGTCGTAAGCCAGGAAAGGAAAAACGGCAATTCCAAAGCCAAATACAATTCGAAGGCAATGATAAACATATTAAAGGAAAAAATCATTGTATTTGCCGTTAATAAAGCAAGCACATTTTTCGTATATTTTGCCAGCAAGATAATCAGACCTAAGGAAATTGCAGAATGGGCAACCCCGAAGATAAGGTCATAAAGCCGCATAGGGGAGAAAAAGAGGTTTGTTAAAAACACACCTAGAATAATGCCAAAAAAGAACTTCTTGTTAAATACAACTAGGTGATTGAACATTTCGGAAACACGAAACTGGATATTCGTAAATCCGAAAGGTTGAATAAGTGCGGATACGGCAATGTAGAGGGCTGCAAGCAACCCGTTTGCCACAAGTGTTTTTGATTTCATTTTTTCATCTCCTTAGTTTTTTATCGTGGGATGGTTTCGAACCACGGGCTAAAAAGCCAAAGACTAGTATAATACAAAAAATACCAGTTGAAAAGGAAAAGTTTTGGCTCGTCTTTCGTCGTGGAAAGATTAAACATATTATGTATTTTTTCCTAAACTGGTTGTGAATAAAGGTACAAAGGCTTATAATTTCAGTAAAATGAAGTTTTTTACAGGAAGGAATAAGGGAGAGCTCTATATGAATGGAAACCAAGGGAATATATTGCTGGAATCAGGAACGAATGAATTGGAAATTGTATTATTCGGAATAGGAGACGGGACATTTGCCATCAATGTGTTAAAGGTGAGAGAAATTATCGTTCCGATGCCGATTACAAAAATACCAAATTCCCATGAATTCGTGGAAGGAGTTATTCAGCTGCGCGGGGAAGTAATTCCGGTTATTGATTTGGCACGGGTATTAAATATTCCTCCGTCAGCAGATGGTGAAAACGACAAATTTATCGTATCGGAATTAAACGAGATAAAAATTGCCTTCCGAGTTCATAACATTTTTCAAATACAGCGGGTATCCTGGCAGCAAATTGAAAAACCCCATGATCTATCTGCAGGAAGACAGCCATATGCAACAGGAATTATAAAATTAGGCGACCGGATGTCAATTTTATTAGATTTGGAAAAAATCGTTGTTGAGATAAATCCGGATTTAGGCGGAGATGTGGATAGCTTAAAGGTGTTAGGCGAACGGGAACGCACGCTGAAAAAAATTGTAGCCGCCGAGGATTCTGCTGTATTAAGGCAATTATTGAAGGATACATTGTCGGAAGCAGGATATGAAAATGTTGCATTCTTCCAAAATGGACAAGAAGCTTGGGAGTATTTGGAAATGATTGCTGAAGATGAATCGCTTGATCCAAAGGAACAGGTCCAATTAGTTTTAACGGATATCGAAATGCCGAGGATGGACGGCCACCACTTAACATACCGGATTAAACAGCACGACCGTCTGAAAGATATTCCGGTCATTATTTTCTCCTCCTTGATTACTGAAGAGCTGTACCATAAAGGCGAAAGTGTCGGTGCCACTTCCCAAGTGAGCAAACCGAAAATTGTCGACTTAGTTAAAGAAATCGATAAACATATATTGTAAGCAAAGGGCTGGCAAAATTTGCCGGCTTTTTTAATATGAAATTACTTTGAATCAGGATAAACTATCATTGACAAGATAAGGATACAGCTTTATACTTACATAAAGTAACACACTGTTAATTAGTAAGCAAGTACCGTCAGTGCCTGGCATCGGTGGTACCGGGAAGGGGAATTTTGAAATGGAAAAGAAATATTTTCAAAAGCCGTCAGTTTATGTCGGAGAAGTAAATATCCGTGTAACAGACTTGCAAAAATCAATCCGATTTTATCGTGATATTTTTGGATTTAAAATATTAAGTGAATCCGAACGGAAAGCAGTTTTTTCCGCCAATGGAAAAACCCCTTTATTAACATTGGAACAGCCGGAGGGAGTTGCGCCAAAAGCAGGAAGAACGGCCGGGCTTTATCATTTTGCAATTCTCCTGCCGACACGGGAAGACCTGTCTTCCTTTTTGCAGCATCTTATCAAGCAACAAGGCTACAACATCCGTTTAGGTGCATCCGACCATTATGTAAGTGAAGCATTATATTTTGACGATCCGGATGGCAATGGAATTGAAGTGGCCCGTGACCGGCATTCTTCGGAATGGAATTGGAACGGGGATACGGTGGAAATGGCAACCGTTCCGTTGGATGCGGAAGGATTGCTTAAGGAAACCGATAAACAGTGGGAAGGCGTACCTGAGGATACATTGATGGGGCATATCCATCTTCACGTATCTGATTTGCAGGAAACGGAAAACTTTTATGTTAATGGCCTCGGGTTTAATATTGTCACCCGTTACCCTGGCGCCTTGTTTGCATCGACCAATGGCTATCACCATCATCTTGGATTGAATGTTTGGAATGGGGTCGGGGCACCGAAGGCTCCGAAAAATTCGGCGGGATTAAATTGGTTTAGTTTGGAGTTTCCGGATGAGGCAACTTTACAAACAGCAGCAGAAAAGCTGACGAATCTCGGAGCAAAGGTGACCGTCGAAAACGGGGTTCATATTGTGGAAGATGCTGCCGGGAACACTATCCATTTGCGAGTTGAACAACGATAAAGAAAAGGGGAGGATATCAATCAGATATCCTCTTTTTGCTCAGATATTTTTACTCTCTTATCCGTTATTATCGGATGCGCGTTCAAGGCAAGCTTATATCATTGTTGAGACATAAAAAAAGGGCCATATAATAATATGTTCCCTTTTCCAATTTATAGCATCATTTCTCCTTTTTTTCCTACAGTTTTCAAAACGTTTATTACCGTTTCCTTTTCTTCTTCCGTAATATCGGAAAAAATCTCTTCAATGACCTGCTGGTGTTTAGGAAAGATTTCTTCCATTAACTGTTCCCCCTTCGGGGTTAATTGAATATAAACGGCACGCCGGTCATCTTTACATGCACTTCTTTGCAAAAGTTCCCTTTTTTCCAATTTGTCGATAACATAGGTAATTGAACCGGTTTGAATCAATACTGCTTCGGTAATTTCCCGTATTGTTTGTCTTCCTTTATGGTATAATGCTTCCAGAACCGTAAAATCAGATGTTCGCATACCATAATTGCTAATATCTTTTTTAATGACTTCTTCCAATGTTTTGTTCGCCTTCATTAAAACAACAAATGCTTTTAAAGCAGAGCTATACTCCGGCATAACGACACCTCTTTTCCAATATATACTCTTAATTAATGTATTATAAATTAAATATAATTATATGTAAAATTAGGACAGTTGTCAATGTACCCCTAAATTTAAGTTTACCGATTTTCTTTGTTATACCTTCAATCCATTCGTATTTTTTAATCGAAGAAACTTGAATTTATATTTCTGTGTGGAAAAAGTTTATTTTTACCAACACAAAT
>NZ_BMEV01000054.1 GCF_014637175.1 Compostibacillus humi
GACTATATTTTACCAAAAAGGGATGTTTTTTTGTTCATTTTTAGATATAATGTTGTGAATTCTTTCAGTCATATCAAGTGTTTACTAGTGTTTTTCGACTGCGAAAGTTGAGTTTTATAATATATGCTCCCAATATTTGTAAAGAACTCTTTACGTTATTTTTTGGATAATTTTATTAATTCAAGACCACAAATTGTAAGTACCGTTAATTACCTTTTCGTGGATGAATTAAATGTGGACAAATTAATAACTTAATCGTAATAACTAACATAAAGATATAGATTTTTAAAATTTCTATTGTTTGTACGTTATCGTCCAATTGTCTCATCTTGCAGAAAGTCAATCAGAAAGTGAATCTTGTGCGAAAGAAAAACCGGAGAACAGTTAATTAATTAGCAGCTCATTCGTAATTGGACTTATTTAGTTATTCCTAATAAAGCAAAAGAAAATAGGCGGGAGAAGAACCCCTCGCCTATTCGGGAGAAAATGTTTCCTATGGGATTTTATCGTTAGAGGACCCATTAGAAGAATGATTTGCAGTATTGCTTATATTTTTCCACAAATCGTTCTGGAGATGATTGAACAATGAAGGGATACACTCCTCTAAGTGTATGTAAGTAAAGAAGGCCTCCTTTGCCGCCGATGATTCGATAGGAAATATCCAGCACTTCCTTTATCGGAAACTCGTGGTATTTCGTTACAATTTTGTCCGGATATAAAAACATCGTTCGTTCTTCCGTTACGTCGTGCTGTTCTAAGCCATCGACCCGGCGTTCCACCTTAATGTAAGTTTGCGTGGCAAGCAGATTCATATTCTCACTTCCCTAAAGCGGATAAAGAGAACAGTTTGGTAATCACCTTATCCTTCCGCCAGCTGCAGATGGCGCATCCTCCATTTTAGCCATTGATACTCCCGGGTTTTCCGTGGCAGGAATTGCCGAATATCGTCTTCATGGTAACCTACTTGCAGTCTCTTATCATCTACGATAATCGGACTGCGCAATAATCTTGGATGCTCGTGAATCAGTTCCAACAACGTTTGTAATGGTAAAGCATCCATATCCAGATTTAAGTCTTTATAAATTTTCGACCGGGTGGAAATAATCTCATCCGTGCCATCCACCGTCATCCGCAATATATTTTGCAGTTCGGTTACAGTTAAAGGCTCCTTTAAAATATTCCGTTCCACAAATTCAATCCCCTGCTCGGTAAACCATTGCCGGGCTTTTCTTGTTGACGAACATGCTGCTCCATATATTGTCACTGTCATATATCATACCCCATTTACTTTAAATTTTTCCGATGCTGTCCATAATACATACGAGCGAAACCCAAATTTGGATTCACTTTTCTTTATATAAACCGTCCTTCAGCAGTTGTAGATCCTTATGAAAGCGGGCTGCCGCTTCTTCATTCGTCAGGTTATTTGCATACTTTTCTACAAAATTACGGAAAATAACAGCAGTAATAATTTGAATAATATGATGAAGGTCTTTTTCATCGCGTATATTTAAGCGGGATGAATCTACATAATCTAAAATATCTTCAAACCGAGGATGGCTTTTATCGAGAAATATGCGGCTGAAGGATAATTCCATTTTTTGCGCTACATGCAAAAAGGCATTTTTTAAAAATTTTACATTACGTTCATTTGTTTGCTGATAAATCACCTTCGCAAAAAAATCGCCGAAAGCGCCCAATAAGTCTCCATCCTGTTTTTGCAGCGATTGCAATAACAACTCTTTCATTTTGACCGTATAGCGATTTAACAAATAATAGTATAAGTCTTCCTTGTCGTCAAAATACTGATAAAAACTTCCTCGCGGGATACCGCTTTCTTTAATGATATTGGCGACGGAAGCTTCATAAAGAGGAACTCGGGAAAATTCCTTCTCTGCGGCATTCAGCAATGTTTGCCTTTTTTTCTCAGGTAAGTTAAAAAACGTTTGTTTCGGCAATTTCCTTCCTCCGTATCTCTTTCTAAAATCATTGTAAGTGACACGGTGTCATAAGTCAATGTTGATGACACATTGTCACATATTTGACAATAAATCCATCCTGTCGAAAAATGTATTTTTATGTCAAAAAAGGGGATTTCAATCGAAAATATTTCGTGTATAATAATTTCGATATAAATCCAAACAAGAGGGGGCTACGTGTTGGCAAGCACCATTATCCAGTTTAAAAACGTCACGAAACAATACGGCCAAGATCCGGTTGTTCTTGACAATGTCAGCTTTGAAATTGAAAAGGGGAAATTTTATACGTTACTAGGTCCTTCTGGATGTGGTAAGACGACGATTTTAAGATTAATTGCCGGTTTTACGGAACCAACATCTGGAGAGATCTTTTTTAATGGAAAAAAGGTAAACGATATACCTGCAAATAAAAGACAGGTGAATACGGTTTTTCAAGATTATGCCCTTTTTCCCCATTTAAATGTGTATGAAAATGTTGCCTTCGGATTACGGATTAAAAAAATGAAAAAATCGGAAATAGATAAGAAAGTTAAGGAAGCATTAAGCTTTGTCAATTTAAACGGTTATGAAGACCGGGACATTCAAGATATGTCCGGCGGCCAAAAACAGCGGGTTGCCATCGCCCGGGCGATTGTCAATGAACCAGAAGTTATCCTGCTGGACGAGCCTTTGTCTGCCTTAGACCTGAAGCTGCGATACCAAATGCAATATGAATTAAGGGAATTGCAGCGCCGGCTTGGAATTACCTTTATTTTCGTCACCCACGACCAGGAAGAAGCGCTGGCAATGTCCGACGAAATATTTGTAATTAATAAAGGGAAAATCCAGCAGAGCGGCACTCCTAATGATATTTACGACGAACCGATTAACCGTTTCGTTGCCGACTTTATTGGCGAATCGAACATTATTCAAGGTACGATGATCGAAGACTATGTTGTGGAATTTGCCGGAAAACGCTTTGCCTGCGTCGATAAAGGGATGGAGCGAAATGAGCCGATTGAAGTCGTGCTGCGTCCGGAAGATTTGGAGATTACTTCGCCGGACCAGGGGCTGATCCAAATTAAAGTCATCTCCCAACTGTTCCGCGGGGTGCATTACGAAATTCTCGGCGTGGATGAACAAGGAAATGAGTGGATGGTTCATTCGACGAAAAAGGCACAAGTCGGAATGGAAATCGGCCTCCGTTTTGAACCGGAGGCGATTCATGTTATGCGTTTTAACGAATCCGAGGAGGAGTTTGATAAACGGCTGGAATCGTATACGGAGGATGAAAGCGATGGAAAATAAAACCCGTACTCTGTATATGATTCCCTACATCGGATGGATTATTTTATTTGTCGTTGCGCCGATTGCACTCGTCGTTTATTATTCCTTTTTCGATATTCACGGCAATTTCACCGTAGGGAACTACGGAAAGTTTTTTACACCGGTTTATTTGAAAATGGCAATCAGTTCCTTTTGGTATGCTTTTTTAATTACGATTATTTCGCTGGCAGCAGCTTACCCGACAGCCTATTTGCTGACGAAAACGAAGCATAAGCAATTATGGCTATTGCTGATCATTGTCCCTTCCTGGGTCAACTTGCTTCTGAAGGCGTATGCCTTTATCGGGATTTTCGGAGCCCATGGAGCTGCCAATCAATTTTTGGACATCATTGGCATCGGTACAAAGCAGCTGCTTTTTACTGATTTTAGCTTCGTCTTCGTTTCCGTCTATATTTTTATCCCGTTTATGATTTTGCCGATTTTCAATGCCTTGGACAATCTCAATCCGTCATTGCTCGATGCGACAAAAGACTTGGGTGCTTCCAAATGGACGACCTTCCGCCGGGTCATTTTGCCGTTAACGTTAAACGGGGTGAAATCAGGTATCCAAGTCGTCTTTATTCCGTCATTATCCTTATTTATGCTGACAAGACTGATTGCCGGCAACCGGGTTATCACCCTCGGTACGGCCATTGAGCAGCATTTTCTCGTCACCCAGGATTGGGGAATGGGGTCGACGATCGCCGTCTTTTTAATCATCGCCATGTTCCTGATTATGGCTCTGACCGGCTTTCGAAGGAGAGGTGCATAAGATGGGGAAAAAATCAGCAGCTAATATCTTTTTAATCTTTATGTTCTTTATTCTATATGCACCGATTTTTTATTTGATTTTCTACTCTTTCAACAGCGGCGGAACGATGAGCGGGTTTGACGGCTTTACGTGGGAATGGTATGAAGAAATTTTCCAGGATACGAGGCTTTTCATTATCGTTTTAAACACGGTTGTAATCGCCCTTCTATCCGCCTTAATTTCGACAATTATCGGCGTGTTTGGAGCAATAGCTCTCCGGTCGCTAAAACAGCGGCAGCAGCAAACATTGCTTGCTCTGAACAACGTGCTTATCGTCAGCCCGGACGTTATCATCGGGGCATCCTTCTTAATTTTATTTACGTTTATCGGCTTTCAGCTCGGTTTTTATTCCGTATTGCTGTCCCATATCGCCTTCAGCATTCCGATTGTCGTCTTGATGGTGTTGCCGAAGCTGATGGAAATGAGCCCGTCTTTGGTGGACGCCGCAAAAGACTTGGGGGCTAACTCGTGGGAAGTGCTGACGAAAGTCGTATTGCCCTATATTACTCCGGGGATTTTCGCCGGATTTTTCATGGCGTTAACTTATTCGATGGACGATTTTGCCGTCACCTTTTTTGTCACCGGGAACGGATTTACCACGCTGTCCGTTGAAATTTATTCCATGGCACGGCAGGGGATTTCTCTGACGATCAACGCGCTGTCAACGATCCTCTTCCTCGTCACCATCGTCCTTGTGCTGATCTATTATTACTTAAGTCAGCGGAGCGGAGTCAAAGGAGTGAACTTTAGAAAATGAAAAAATTAATGCAAGCCTTTATTGCGGTTTTGCTCTTATCCGCCGTTTTGCTCACAGCTATTAACCGCCTCAATGCGACGGAAGGATACTCGGGAGAAAATACGCTCACCGTGTTTAACTGGGGCGATTATATCGATATGGAACTGGTGGAACAGTTTGAAGAAGAGACGGGAATTACTGTTATTTATGAAACCTTTGATTCCAATGAAGCGATGCTGACGAAAATTCAACAGGGCGGAACGACGTATGATATCGCAGTTCCTTCTGAGTATATGGTGCAAAAAATGATGGAGGAAGACCTGCTCGTCGAATTGGACCATAGCAAAATCCCCAATATGAAATATTTGGACGAACGGTTTATGGACCTTTCCTATGACCCGGGCAACAAATATTCCCTTCCTTATTTTTGGGGTACTGTCGGCATCGTTTATAATACAAAGTTATTGGAAGGAAAAGAGTTTTCCAGCTGGAATGACCTGTGGGACCCTGCTTTAGAAAACGACATTTTGTTAGTCGACGGGGCCCGGGAGGTTATCGGCATGGGATTAAACAGCCTAGGATATTCCTTAAACGATACGAACCGGGATCATTTGCAGGAAGCTTACGAAAAGCTGACAAAACTTACGCCAAATATTAAAGCAATTGTCGGGGACGAAAACAAATTGCTCATGCAAAATGAAGAAGCGGCAATTGCCGTTGTCTGGTCGGGAGATGCGGCAGATATGATGTGGGAAAACGAAAATCTCGATTATGTTGTGCCAGAGGAAGGTTCAAACTTATGGTTTGACACCTTTGTCATTCCGAAAACCGCGAAAAACATTGAAGGGGCCCACCAGTTTATTAACTTTTTCCTCGACCCGGAAATCAATGCGCTGAATACGGAGTACGTCAGCTACTCGACGCCAAATAAAGAAGCATTAAAATATATGCCGGAAGATATGGTGGAGGATGAACGGTTTTATCCTTCCCCGGAGCTGACTGAACGGCTGGAAGTTTACGAAAACCTCGGCCGGGAACATCTCGCCTATTATAACGATTTGTTTTTAGAATTTAAAATGTATCGGAAATAGCAGAAAACAAAGGGATGTACCAGCATATGCCGGTACATCCCTTTTATTAAGAAACCATCACTTTGCATACATCGTTCGTAAATTCCACCGGGTCCTCAATCGGCAATCCTTCAATCAGCCGGGCCTGGTTGTACAGCACTTTCGTAAAGAGGGCTAACTTCTCTTTATCTTCTGCTTCATGGGCTTGTTTCAATGCTTGGAAAATATCGTGATCGACATTAATTTCCAGCACCTTTTCCGCTTTAATTTGCTGGCTATCCGGCATGGCGTTGATAACCTTTTCCATTTCGATGGAAATTTCTCCGTCTGCCGTAATGCATACCGGATGGGATTTTAGCCGTTTCGATGCCCGGACTTCTTTCACTTCGTCCTTCAAAATGTCCTTCATTGCCTGGAAAAGCTCTTTATTTTCTTCGGCTTTTTCCTGCTCCTCTTTTTCCTCTTCCTCAAAGCCTAAGTCTTTGCTGGAAACGGAGCGGAATTCCTTCTCTTTATAGCTCATTAACATTTTGATGGCAAACTCGTCCACTTCCTCCGTGAAATAGAGGATTTCATATCCTTTATCCGCAACGAGTTCGGTTTGCGGCAATTTATCGATTCGTTCCACCGATTCTCCTGTCGCATAATAAATATATTTTTGCTCCTCTGGCATCCGTTTTACATATTCTTCCAACGTCACTAATTTTTTCTCCTTGGAGGAATAGAAGAGCAGCAAGTCTTGCAGTTCTTCCTTGTTTGCCCCGAAATCGCTGTACACGCCATACTTCAGCTGCTGACCAAAGGTTTTGAAAAATTTCTCATATTTTTCCCGTTCATTCCGGAGCATGCTGAGCAGCTGGCTTTTTATTTTCTTCTTAATGTTTTTTGCAATCCGCTGCAGCCTGCGGTCATGCTGGAGCATCTCCCGGGATATATTTAAAGACAGATCTTCCGAATCAACCATTCCCTTTACAAAACTGAAATAATCCGGCAGGAGATCGCCGCATTTTTCCATGATCAGCACCCCGTTGGAGTACAGTTCCAGTCCCTTTTCGTAATCCTTCGTATAGTAGTTAAATGGAGCCTGTTCCGGAATATAGAGAATGGCGTTGTAACGGACGGCACCGTCTACATTGATATGGATGTGTTTTAACGGCTTGTCAAACCCGAAATGTTTTTCCTGATAAAAGTTTTCATAATCTTCGTCCGTTAATTCCGCTTTGTTCTTCTTCCAAATCGGAACCATGGAGTTGATAACCTGTTCTTCTTTCACTTCTTCGTATTCGTTATCGGATCCTTCTTTTAATTTCCGTTCCGTTACATCCATTTTAATCGGATAGCGGATAAAGTCGGAATACTTCTTCACGATTTGTTTCAGCCGGTATTCTTCCAAGTATTCATCGTAGTTATCCTCTTCCGTATTTTCCTTCAGCTGTAATATAATTTCCGTCCCAACGGTTTCTTTCGTTGCCGGTTCAATCGTATATCCGTCTGGTCCCGTTGATTCCCATTTATATGCTTTATCACTATCGATCGATTTGCTGACGACGGTTACCCGGTCTGCCACCATAAATGCCGCATAGAAGCCGACACCAAATTGGCCGATAATGTCGTAGCCATCTTTCATTTCATGTTCTTCTTTAAAGTTAAAAGAACCGCTTCTGGCAATCGTACCTAAGTTGGATTCCAGTTCTTCCTTCGTCATCCCAATTCCCGTATCGAGTATCGTTAGCGTCCGCTCCTCTTTATTTGGTATAATTCGGATATAGTAGTCTTCTTTATTAAATGTCATATTTTGATCCGTCAATGCCCGGTAGTACAATTTATCGATGGCATCACTGGCATTGGAAATCAATTCTCTGAGGAAAACTTCCCGTTTTGAATAGATGGAGTTGATGACCATATCTAATAGCTTTTTCGATTCCGCCTGAAATTGTTTCTTTTCCATTGTGTCCACCCCTTATTCCCAAAAAATTATTAGCACTCTCGCTTCCTGAGTGATAATCTCTATACTTTTAATAACATATCCGTTTTTGACTGTCAAAATTTAGGAAATATAGGATAAAGGAGAGGGTATCGATGCTCAAAAAATGGCTGGAAGAAGCGAAATATGCGGTTGTGTTTACCGGAGCGGGGATGTCGACAGAAAGCGGCCTTCCAGACTTTCGTTCCTCCCAAAAAGGTTTATGGAAACAGAAGGACCCGAGCAAAATTGCCAGTGTGGATGCATTAAACCGAAACGTGGAGGAGTTTATTGCCTTTTACCGCGAGCGGGTGCTCGGAGTGAAAGAGTACGGTCCCCATCAGGGCCATTATATTTTAGCCAACTGGGAAAAAGAGGGCAGGATTCAATCGGTTATTACCCAAAATGTTGACGGTTTCCATCAATTAGCCGGAAGCAGGCGAGTAGCCGAACTCCACGGCACACTGCAGGAACTCCATTGCCAGTCTTGCGGGAAAACTTACGACAGCAGCGAGTACGTGGAAAAATCTTATTATTGCAGCTGCGGCGGCGTATTGCGTCCTTCAGTCGTCCTGTTTGGGGAAACCCTTCCCCAAGATGCTTTCCAATTTGTTTTGGAAGAAGCAGAGGCGAGCGACTTATTTATCGTTCTCGGTTCTTCCTTAAGTGTGACGCCGGCAAACCAGTTTCCTCTTATCGCGAAAAATAATGGAGCAAAACTTGTAATCGTTAATCAGGAAGAAACGGAACTGGATATGTATGCTGATCTAGTCATTCAAGACAAAAAGATCGGCGAGCTGCTGCAGGAATTGGATGCTTCGCTAAATTAAAAACGCTTGGAGACAAATCTCCAAGCGTTATTTTTATTTATGACATCCACTTTGGCGGGGTATTTTTATCCCAGTAAATTTCCCCGATTGTATGATGTTCTTTAAATTCATCGTTTTTTATATGATAGTGGAAATTAAAATAGTAGCCTTCTAGCGGCCGGTTGTCCCGGCGGACGTGGAATAGGGCGATATCCTGCCCTGTTTCTTCATTGTACACATGGAAAATCCGTTCGCCATAGCCCTTTGCCGGCTCTTCCG
Organism: Compostibacillus humi; assembly: GCF_014637175.1. GTDB lineage: Bacteria > Bacillota > Bacilli > Bacillales > Amphibacillaceae > Oceanobacillus > Oceanobacillus humi. The sequence goes on from NZ_BMEV01000054.1 coordinate 8,953, forward strand.
TAATGCTTAAGCTGCGGTAATCGCCTTCCGTTTTCTCTATCAATTCGTTCAGAGCAATTTCTATGTTCGGCAAAATGCGGGAATAGAATTCATCCTCGACTTGGGGAGTGATTCTCGGTCCAAACTTTTTCAATGTCTGTTCCTTTGCCTGTTCCGATAACACCGACAGGGCTTCGTCTTTCGTTAACGCTTCGCCGGGAAGTGAATCTTCGGAGGACTCGTCATCTACATTCGATTTAGGAATATTATTTTTATTATTCTCTGCATCTACTTCTAATAGATTGGCAGGTACATAGAATCCGAGCGTAATGATTGTAACAAAGATGACAAGCATTTTGTTCAGCCAGCGTTTCATCGATAGGCCCCCCTCTACGGTCCATATATATCATCATATCACGCATAGGGGGAATTTGGATACGAAAAAATCGTTACATTTTTGTTACTGCATAATCGGAGGAAGTTCGCAACGCCAGACGTTCATAGTGTTTATATAGGGAGTGGAATTTCCCAGAATAGTTGCTATGCCATGGCTTTTTCTTGCCGCAAAAATGAAGGATGGCGGTCCGGTTAATGACAAAATCCATATCTACTTTTCCCAGCAGTTTAAAATAGCTGTAAAATCTCGCATCAAAGTTATAGATTAGCTCATCGATATCTTTAATATGTTTCGAATAAAGGCCATTAATAATATCCTGATCCGGCAAAATTAGCTTCTTTCGATTCAATTCGACAAATTCGAATATATCCGCTTCCTTTATTTTCTCCCGCTGTTCCACAAGGTTCATCAATAATACGCCCGAGTTGTAATAGGCTTCAATTTCATAAGGTTTGAGCCGCAATTTATTTATCTCCTTTACGGAGGCACGGTCGTGATAGGCGGCAGCATACAAATATCCGGATAAGTCCATTTCATACAATTCCGTAATATCATTGATGATTAAAATATCCGGGTCCAAATAGAGAATCCGTTCCATTTCTTCCGGCAAAAACTTATACGCAAGGAGGCGATAATACATTTCCTTCGAATAATGTTTCACCACCGGGGCATCGGCAAAGTAATCTTCTTTGATCGGAACGACTTCCAATCGCTGGCCGTTCCCTTCGATATACTGCCGGATTCCCGCAACTTCCTCCTCCGTTAATGAGGAATGCATCAAATATATTGTAAAAGATGCTGCCGGATGATTGAGAAATAAGGACTTGAGCATTACTTTCAACGGATGGATATAGTTGGCGTTTAACGTAACTAAAATATTCATACCTATACCCCCATTTCCGTAATCTAGCTTAATTCTATTTTAACAAACTCCGGAGCATTTACTCCTCCTTCTTTCAATATATTCCTTTGCAAAAAAGACTATTCCAAATGTTCTATACGCACTTCCGGCAATAAAAATACCCATAGAGTATTTTTTCCCGTATTGTTATAGATTTAAAAAGATGCCAACGACCGCATAGATAATGACCGTCGTAAAGATAACCGTCATATAGAGTAGAGAGTATATAAATAAAAGTTTTGCCCATTTTTTCGAATCGGCATTTTTATATCCGTACATGCTTAAAATCAGCCAGATGATACTCATTAATAAGGAAACGAGCATTAAACCGAGGCTTAACGATTTAAAGAGAAAACTCGTTGCAATTAAAATGACTAAATAAACATTCGTTTGGATATAGGTTCGCTTTACCCCTTTGACGACGGGTAGCATCGGGACGTTCGCTGCTTTATATTCTTCATGTCTGCGAATGGCGATGGCATAAAAATGGGGCATTTGCCAAATAACGGAAATTACAAACAAGCCGAGGATGGCAGGATGGGTAATATCCGGATGAATGGCCGCCCAGCCAATAAGAGGAGGCATGGCGCCGGATAAACTGCCAACCTCTGTATTGTATACCGTTCTTCGCTTCGTCCATATCGTATAAGGGACGACATATAAGAACAGCCCTAAAAAGCCGAGAAATCCTGCCAGCGGCGTTGTAAGCAACAGGGCGCCAATACCTAAAATGGCCATGACGACGGCAATCCACAATACCGTTTTTGCGGACAGTTCTCCCGTCACGGTCGGCCGGGTTTTCGTTCGCTCCATTATCGAATCAATATCCCGGTCGTACAAATTATTGAAAGCGCCGGCAGCGCCAATCACTAAAGCAGTGCCAATGATGGCTAAAATAACGTCCAGCACTTTGCTGAACGGATCAACCCCGTACGTATACATGGCTAAAGTTAAACCGGCAAGCATCGGAATTAAATTCGATTTAATAATTCCTGTTTTCACCGTTTTAGCGAGAATTTGCGAATAATTACTCTTCTGTGCAATTTGCATTTATTCTACCTCTATCCCTTAAACAATAATATCAATAAGTCCATTACCTACATTATAAACGATACAAAATATACTGCAAAAGATAGATGTTAAGAAGCGTCCCTTGCCAAAATAACAATCGCCCTCCTTCCAAAAGGAAGGGGGCGTTTCTATAAAGTTTATGCTACATCATAGCCTTGGTCTTCCACTGCTTGCCGCATGGCTTCCAAGGTTACTTTTCCTTCATCATATGTGACTTCCACCTTGCCGGTTTCCAAGTTAACATGTACTTCGGAAACTCCTGCCAATTTCTTTAAGGCGCCTTCCACTGACATTTTGCAGTGGCCGCAGGACATGCCCCGAACATCCAATGTCGTTGTTTGCATTATTTCACCTCCTTTAAAGGCTTATATTTTCACCCTCTTCAGACGGAGCGAATTGGTGACAACACTGACGGAACTTAATGCCATAGCTGCTCCGGCGATCCACGGAGCGAGAAAGCCAAAGGCGGCAATCGGAATTCCTGCCGTATTGTATCCGAATGCCCAGAACAGATTTTGCCGAATATTTTTCATCGTGGCATGACTAATATTAATCGCTTTCGGGATCAACAATAATTCCCCGCCAAGTATCGTTACGTCCGCTGCTTCAATGGCAACTTCGGTGCCGGTGCCGATGGCAATGCCGATATCTGCTACGGCAAGGGCTGGAGCATCATTAATGCCATCTCCGACCATAGCTACCTTTTTCCCTTGCAATTGCAGCTCCTTCACTTTATCCGCCTTTTCTTCCGGCAGTACTTGGGCGATAACTTGTCCAATTCCGACCTGTTTAGCAATCGCCTTTGCTGTCCGTTCATTATCCCCTGTCAGCATGATAACTTCCAGCCCCTGTTCCTTCAGCTGACGGATTGCCTCTGCTGCCGTTTCTTTCACCGTATCGGCCACCGCGACGATTCCCCGGAAAGTGCCGTCAACAGCTACGAACATTGCGGTTTTTCCGGCAGTTTCCAAGTTTTCGGCTTGTTTTTCTGCATCTGCAATCTCTATGTCGTATTCGTTCATCAATTTACGGTTCCCGACAAGAATCGATTTTCCGGAGATTTCCGCTTCAATACCGTGGCCGGGTATCGCACGGAACCGGTCTGCTTCCAGAAAGTCAATCCCTTTTTCTGTTGCGTAGGCAACGACCGCTTCAGCAAGGGGATGCTCGGATCCTTTTTCGGCACTTGCCAGCAGCTGTAACGCTTCCTTATCTCCGGTAAAATCAGTAACTTCCGGCTGCCCTTTCGTAATCGTCCCCGTTTTGTCGAGGACAATTGTATCTAAAGCATGGGTCCGCTCTAAATGTTCTCCGCCTTTAAAAAGAATACCGTTTTCCGCTGCCCTGCCTGTGCCGACCATAATCGACGTCGGTGTTGCCAGTCCTAATGCACAAGGACAGGCAATTACAAGCACCGCGATGGCGGCGATAAGTGCCGGCTCCAGCTGGCCAGGCTGAACGAAGATAATCCAAATGAGAAAGGTAACGATGGAAATCCCGACGACAATCGGCACAAAGTAGCCGGAAATGACGTCGGCCAGCCGCTGAATCGGGGCTTTCGAACCTTGCGCATCTTCCACCACTTTCACAATGGAAGCGAGTGCCGTATCTTTGCCGACTTTTGTCGCTTCCATTTCGATCAGTCCGTTTTTATTAAGGGTAGAACCGATGACGGCATCATCTTGCCCCTTTTCCACCGGGATCGATTCGCCGGTAAGCATCGATTCGTCCACCGCAGTCCGTCCTTTGATGATAATCCCGTCCACAGGTATTTTTTCCCCTGGTTTCACAAGAAGTCTGTCGCCAACAACGACTTCTTCTACAGGGATCATTTTTTCCTCTCCGTTTCTGATTACCCGGGCTTCCTTCGCCTGCAAATGGAGCAATTTCGAGATGGCGTTCGTCGTTTGGCTTTTTGCTCTTGTCTCTAAATATTTCCCAAAAAGTATAAGCGTAATCAGCACCGCACTCGTTTCAAAATAAAGATGCGGCTCATAATTTGGATTTCCCGCTGTTTTTATTCCTTCATATACACTGTAAAAGTAAGCAGCACTCGTGCCGAGGGCAACGAGAACGTCCATATTGGCGCCGCCGTTTCGCAAATTTTTATAGGCGCCGACATAAAACTGCCAGCCGATTACAAACTGCACCGGAGTGGCCAATGCAAACTGAAACCACGGATTCATGAAAATATCCGGAATCGTCATGCCAAATAGATGAACAAGCATCGTCAATAATAGGGGAAATGATAAAACAGCAGAAAGAATCAGCTTACGTTTCATTTTTTGCACTTGCTGTTCTTTTTGGCTCTGTTTTTCTTCCGATTCTGCTTTCCGTTTTGCGTCATACCCTAGGCTTTGGATTTTTTTAATGATTTGCTCCATATCCAATAGCCCTGGATTATATTCAATGGCGGCGCTCTCGGTGGCTAAATTGACGCTGGCAACTTTAACTCCCTCCTGCTTATTCAGCACCCTCTCAATCCGGCTGGAACAAGCGGCACAAGTCATGCCGAATACGTCCAGCTCGACCTTTTCTGTCAGTACGCCATAGCCGATATGTTCAATTTTTTCCGCAATATCGTTTAACGTCACTTTATCCGCATCAAATTGAACCGTTGCCTTCTCCGTCGTCAAGTTCACTTGTGCTTCGACGCCGTCCATTTTATTGAGCACCTTTTCGACCCGATTGGAACAGGCAGCACAAGTCATTCCTGTCACACCGAGGGTTACTTGTTTCACTTTACTCATCCCGATTCCCTCCTACTTGGTAAGCTGTTTCATTACGCCAAGCAATTCTTCAATCATTTCCGCCCCTTCTCCAGACTGGATTGCATTATGGACACAATGCTTCATATGCCGTTCGGAAACAGAAAAACCTACTTGTTTTAATGCGGACTGAATAGCGCTGATTTGCACTAAGATATCCATACAGTAACGGTCTTCTTCCACCATTTTCTGAATGCCGCGGACTTGACCTTCAATCCGCTTTAACCGGTTGATGACCGCTTGTTTTTCATCCTTTGTTCTCGGTTTTACCGGGTGATCGTGCAAAAATTTATCCATAGGGAACACCTTCCTCGTATATTCTGTTTATACTATACCCTTCTAGGGTATTGTAGTCAATCCATAAGCACCGAAAGAAAAAAGGCATTCCCCCTACTGGGAAATACCCTGTTTTCCTTATTGGTTGACGTAATGCACAATCGCATCCCGGAGAATCTTTGCTCCGCCGGCAACAACTTTATCATAATAGGCGGAAAAAAGTTCGTCGGCAACATACATTTCCGCCAGTCCCTGGTGGGCTTCCTTGCTGTAATCAGGCCATGAAAACATGAGCCATTCTTTATGCTTTTCAGCAAGCTTTCGGGCATCTGCGGACGTCGGGTCTTTCGTTTCTGCCACTTTTTTCATTAAGGCAAACACTTCCTGTTCGATGGCCTGCATTTTCTTGAAATCTTCTTCTGACATGTTTCTAAATTTTTCGTAGCTCTTCTTCACCGTCTCCTCGCCGTATTTCTCCCGGATTTCTTTTCCATATTTCTCTTCGTTTTCCTGCATTAACTTATCCTTTAACCCTTCAAACTTTTCCTTATCTTGCATTTCTTTTCCTCCTTTTTTGCTGATAAGCGTTTTTTCGATCGTCGCTAAAATTTTGTCAAGACGGTCCCGCTCTTGTTTTACCTGTTCGTAATGATGCTGCAGCGCTTTTTCTTCATCAAAAGCCGGATCGTGGATGATTTCCTTAATCTGTTCCAGCGGTACACCCAATTCCCGATAAAACAGAATTTGCTGCAGTATATCCACTTCCTGGCTGCTGTAAATACGATACCCGGATTCATTCATCCGTGCCGGTTTCAAGAGACCGATCTGATCATAATATCGCAGCGTGCGGCTGCTTACACCGGCTAGCTGTGCCAGTTCTTTTACCGTATATTCCATTGGCGAACCCTCCTGACAATTCCTATCGTCAACCTTGACGCAACGTAAAGGTCAAGGGGTTTTTTGAAAGAAATTCAATTTATTTTTCCCTTGTTCGGGTTTTAATTTTCACCAGATATGTTATAGTTCTCCTAATATTACCATAAAGGAAGGGGGAATTTTCTTGCTGATTAAACCGAAAAAATTGCAGCGAGGAGATAAAGTAGCTACCGTCAGTCTCTCCTGGGGCGGTGCCGGGGACCAGGAACTCCGCTGGAGGTATGAACAGGGGGTGGAGCGTCTGCAAACGGTTTTTGGCCTGGAAGTAGTGGCAATGCCCCATAGTTTAAAAGGATCGGATTATTTGTACGAACACCCGGAAGCGAGGGCGGAAGATTTAATGACCGCTTTTTCCGATGAGAGCATTAAAGCGGTTTTTTCCAATATCGGCGGGGAAGACAGCATCCGGCTGCTGCCGTACATCGATTTTTCCGTCCTCCGGGATAACCCGAAAATCTTTATCGGCTATTCGGATACGACTGTTTCCCATCTTTTCTGTCTGAAAGCGGGAGTCTCTTCTTTTTATGGTCCGGCTGTCTTAGTGGACTTTTCTGAAAATGTAGAGATGGACCCATATACAATCGAAGCGGTAAAACGGACCCTTTTCTCCAGTGAGACAATCGGGGAAATCAGACCGCCAGCCCATTGGACGAGCGAATATTTGGAGTGGGATATAAAAAATAAAAATACGAGAAGAAAAGTATATCCAAATAAAGGATATGAAGTGCTGCAGGGCTCCGGCACCGTACAAGGCCGGCTTATTGGCGGCTGTTTCGACGTATTGGAGTTTGTGAAAGGAACGGATCTGTGGCCGGATCATTCAATGTGGGAAAATGCCATTCTCTTTTTTGAAACGTCCGAGGAAACAATGAAACCAGCCAATCTCCGCTATGCTCTTCGAAACTATGCTGCCCAAGGCATTTTGCAAAAGGCGAAGGGGATTCTTTTCGCCAAGCCCTATGGGGAGACGTATTACGACGAATATAAACAGGAGATTTTAACGGTCATGAAAGAATACGGTTTAACGGATCTTCCGATTTTATATAATGTCTGTTTCGGCCATACCGAGCCGAAATGCATTATCCCGTATGGTGCTCTTGCTGAAATTAATTGCAAGAAAGGGACGTTCGCCATCCTTGAAAGCGGTGTAGAAGAATAAAATAATCGAAAAAAAGCCAGCGGCGCCTTTGCCGCTGGTTTTATGCTTCATATTTTTTAAATAGCAAGGTAGCGTTATGGCCGCCAAATCCTAAAGAATTGGAAAGGACGACACGCAAGTCTTTTTCTCTCGCTTCATTCGGAACGTAATCCAAATCTAAGTTTTCATCAGGGGTTTCGTAATTTATCGTCGGCGGCATAATCCGATCTTTAATAGCCAAGACACTGAATACCGCTTCCACCCCGCCGGCACCGCCCAGAAGATGGCCGGTCATCGATTTGGTGGAGCTCACCGCCAGTTGATATGCATGGTCTTTAAACACTGCTTTAATGGCGTTCGTTTCAAACAAATCATTGTACGGAGTAGACGTCCCGTGGGCATTAATATAATCGACCTGTTCCGGGGCAACTCCTGCATCTTGGAGCGCTTCTTTCATTGCCCGCTGTGCTCCTTCTCCGTCGGGAGCAGGCGCGGTAATATGATACGCATCTCCCGTGGCGCCGTATCCGGCTATTTCTGCATAAATGCGGGCTCCCCGTTTCTTCGCATGTTCCAATTCCTCTAAAATAAGAATGCCGCATCCTTCGCCTAAAACGAAACCGTCCCGATTTTTATCAAAAGGTCTGCATGCTTTTTTCGGATCGGGATTTTTTGACAAAGCAGTCATATTGGAAAAGCCGGCAATTGTCATTTCGGTAATAGCTGATTCTGTCCCGCCAGAAACGATGACGTCGGCATAGCCATTTTGAATGGCACGAAAAGCTTCACCGATGGAATTCGAACCGGACGCGCAGGCTGTCACCGAACAGTTGTTAATTCCTTTCGCACCAATTTCCATCGATACCCGTCCGGATGCCATATCAGGGATGAACATCGGGATAGTAAAAGGGCTGACTCGACGCTGGCCTTTCGTTAAAAATCTCGTAAATTGCTCTTCAAAATCACCAATCCCGCCTATCCCGGAGCCAATCCAAACTCCGACCCGTTCCGGATGAGCATTGTCTCCTACCGTTAATCCGGCATCTTCCAAAGCCATTTTGCTTGCTGCAATTGCAAACTGGCTAAAGCGACCCATCCGTTTCGCTTCTTTCTTATCCATATAGTTTTCCGGTTTAAAGCCTTTTACTTCCCCTGCGATCGTTACATCTACCTTTTCTTTATCAATCACAGTTGACGTGTCAATGCCCGAAACACCGTTTTTAATATTTTCCCAAGTGGAGAATGCATCATTGCCAAGGGGGGTTACTGCTCCGACTCCCGTGATTACGACTCTTTTTTTCACTTTTCATTCTCTCCTATTTTCAATCTCGAAAACTATAAACTATAACTCTATTATACCGAGAAAGAAAAGCAATTGAAAATAATGTGAAATGCCTTTTTCTGTAATGCTGATGCTTGACAGTTAAAAAATTCTGTCTTTTCCCCGCTCTTTTTGGCGTCATCGTCGTTTCTCGAAGGAAAATTTTGCATATTCCTATTCTGCTGTTACAATGGATAATTAAATAAACATGATAGAAGGAGGATTTAGCTAATGGCAACGATAGAGGACTTTTTAAAATTGGACTTGCGCATTGGCACCGTTATTCAGGCCGAACCGTTTCCCGAGGCGAGAAAACCGGCCATTAAGCTGCAGATTGATTTTGGCGATGAAATCGGCACGAAACAGTCTTCCGCCCAAATTACGAAAAGATATGAACCGGAACAATTAATCGGAAGACAAGTAGTCGCTGTCGTGAACTTTCCTCCAAGGAGAATCGCAGGATTTAAGTCGGAAGTTCTCGTACTTGGCGGTGTTCTAGAAGAGGGGGATGTCGTCCTCTTGCAGCCGGAACAGCAGGTAGAAAACGGCACTCCCGTTGCATGAAGCAAAAAAGGTCCCTATCCAATAGATAGGAGCCTTTTTGCTTTCATTTCCATATTTACGCGTGCCCAGACCGCAGCAGCTGCGTTACATTCCTTTCCAGCGCAGCCCTTTCGGATAGTGATTTTTCAATAACCCGTTTGCGCATTTCGCCCATCCTATCGAGTATCCTTGAGCGAGCATCAAATACCAGCCTTTCCCTTCTCCGCCATTTAACGTTTCCCCTTTTAAATAAGCTGCCATTTCAGCTGATTCTGCCGGCAAATTCCATGTAAATGCTGCATCCTTTTTCGTTAATGACAAGGCGAGGGCATGGGACGGCTCAAAGCGGTTCTTTTTCAACGTCCCTAAATGCCAGCCGGGACGAAGAACTTTTAGCCCTTTCAAAGAGATGTCCTCTTCAGGAAGGATATAAAGATGGTCGCCAAAGAGATAAAAGTTCCCGCTTGGTTCCATCTGCAAATTTTCCTTAACAAACCGGTAATAATCTTTTAGTATCCCTTTGTCCTTTAATGGCTTGGTAATGTTTCTCCCTGTTATCTCCTCGCCGTCAGTTTTGCGCAATACCGCAATAAAATGCCCCTCGCCTTCCAGCTTATGAGGCCAAAGCCGAATCGTTTTTTCCACATCCGCTTCCGTGTCCCCGCTCCATTCTTTCCGGCCACGGCTAAATCCTTTATATCCATCCGCTGTTTCGATTAGAAACTCAGGATGACTGCGAATAAAGCTGTTGATGACTCCTTCGTTTTCTTCCGGGGAAAAGGTGCATGTTGAGTAAACGAGGCGCCCTCCCGCTTTTAGCATTTTGGCAGCATGTTCCAATATATCCTGCTGGCGGATGGCGCAGCGGGCAACCTGCTCCAGACTCCACTCTGCCCGCGCTTCAGGGTCTTTGCGGAACATTCCTTCGCCGGAACAGGGGGCATCGACTAAAATCCGGTCAAAATAGCCGGGAAACTTATTGCTAAGCCGCTCCGGCGTTTCATTCGTCACAATCGCATTTCTAATCCCCATCCGCTCGATATTTTGGGAAAGGATTTTGGCACGGGCGGGATGAATTTCATTGGCAACGAGCAAGCCTTCCCCATTCATTTTCGCTGCCATGTGGGTCGTTTTTCCTCCCGGGGCGGCACATAAATCCAATATCTTCTCGCCCGGCTCTGGCGCGACGATCTCTCCGACAGCCATCGCACTTGGCTCTTGAATATAGTAAAGCCCTGCATCATGAAAAGGGTGTTTTCCCGGCCTCTCCAGCCCGCCGTAGAAAAATCCTTCCTCCGCCCAAGGAATTTTCCGCAATGTAAAGGGATCGATTCGTTTAAAATCATCTACCGTAATTTTCAATGTATTGACACGCAGCCCTTGTGCCGGTTCCCGTGCATAGCTTTGAAGAAAGTCGGGGAATTCATCCTGCAACAGGCTTTGCATTTTCGTTGTAAAGTCTTTTGGCAAGTCCATACCGTCACCTCTTGTCCATTATGAGAATCATTCTACCACATGGAGCTTTTCGTCCCAACACGAAAGAAAAAGAGAACCGTACAGGTCCTCTTTGTTTACTTCCTTCTCCGGTTGATCACATCAACGGCGCCGGTGGCGGCAATGATGCTCCCGGTAATCATATCCGAATCCTCTTCACATAAAAAAGTAACAATTCGGGCGATGTCTTCTCCGGTAGCCGGCCGGCCAATCGGTGTCAGCGGATCGTTCAGCAGCCTGGCGGACTGGATATTTGCTTCTTTCATTTCCCCGGATATATCCCCGGGACAGACCATGTTGGCCGTAATGCCGTTTTCCGCCTCCTCGATGGCAATGGATTTCGTCAAGGAAACGAGACCGACTTTCGCCGCGCTGAATGCGGCACGATAAATCCATCCTGGAGCAGTTTCCGCATCTTGAAAGCCGTACGTAATAATCCGGCCGAATTGCTGTTTTCGCATCCAAGGAATGACCAATTTGGCAAAATGGAAGACGGATGTCAAATTCCCGTTAATAATTTCATTCCATTCTTCGTCGGTATAATCTACCAGCTTCTTCCGCTCAAAGATGTAAGGGCCCGCATTGTTGATCAGAAAGTCAATCCGGCCAAACCGTTCCGTTGCCTGTTCCACAATACGGACTATATCTTCTTTTTTTGTAATATCGCCCTGGACAAATTGGAGACGATCCAAATAATTTCCCCATTCCTTCTTCAACGTTTCTACTCTTCCCACATCACTGCGGTAATTGACGGTAATGGAATAGCCTTTTTTTAAAAAGGATTCGGTCACCATCTTCCCCAAACCTTTCGTACCCGCAGTGATTATCGCGTGTCTCACCCGCTTCACCTTCCTTTGTTTTTCTTAATCTTTCAGAAGGGATAAGAACTCCATCCGTTTCTCCTCGTTTTTCATAACACCTCTAGTGGCAATTGTCTTTGTCACCGCATCAGATTTGCGCACGCCTCTTCCGCACATGCACATGTGTTTCGCCTCGATAACGACCATAACGCCCTGGGCCTGAAGCACTTCATCCATCGCGTTGGCAATCTGATTTGTCAGCCGTTCCTGTACTTGGAAGCGCTTTGCGTACCCCTCGGCCATCCGGGCAATTTTCGAAAGACCGGTAATTTTTCCATTTGGAATATAGCCGATATGGGCTACCCCGAAAAAGGGAGCAAAGTGATGTTCACACATGGAAAATATTTCAATATCCTTTACCATAATGATATCTTCATGGTCCACATCAAATACCTTTTCCAGATGTTTTTTCGGATCATCCCGATATCCTTCCGTATATTCTAAAAATGCCCGAATCACTCTAAGCGGTGTTTCTTCCAAACCGTTGCGGTTCGGATCATCGCCGCACACTTCGATTAAATCCCTTACTGCTTGCATAAAGTTTTTCGATTGGGCAATTTTTTCTTCTATTTTTACCGGATCATCTCCGTGAACTTTCACTAATTCGTCGTAGAGAATCGATGATTCATTCATTGCCATTGTTTTTACCTCGCTTCTATTTAAAAAAATTATCATATAACAATCATTTTTTATACTCATAGAATAGTATGTTAAGCTCTGCCGGTCAATTCTTTGCCATTATATCTTATTGTAACCAATTAAATAAAATATCGGAAATAAAGCTGCTGGCATATTTTGGTCGAAAAAAATGAAAATTATTATTTTAATAAAACGGTGGAAAAGGACCGTTTTTCACTTTATAGTTTTATATAGATTATGAAGGAAAGCGAGATGGAAAACAATGGGCCGCAAATGGCAAAACATTAAATATAAAAAAGCAGAAAAAGATAAAAACACCAGCAGAATTTATGCCAAATTCGGCCGGGAAATTTACGTCGCTGCCAAACATGGGGAGCCAGACCCGGAATTAAACCAAACATTAAAAATGGTATTGGAACGGGCGAAAACGTATAACGTGCCGAAGCATATTATTGACCGGGCGCTGGAAAAAGCGAAGGGCGCAACGGATGAAAACTATGATGAACACCGGTATGAAGGCTTTGGCCCAAGCGGATCCATGATTATTGTTGACGCCTTGACAAATAACGTAAACCGCACCGCCTCGGAAGTGCGGGCAGCATTTGGCAAAAACGGCGGAAATATGGGAGTGAGCGGGTCCGTCTCCTACATGTTCGACGCGACCGCCGTGTTCGGGATAGAAGGGAAAGCAGCTGATGACATTTTGGAGCTGTTAATGGAAGAAGACTTGGACGTAAGAGATATTTTTGAAGAAGATGGAATAGCTATCGTCTACGCTGAACCGGATCAATTCCACGCTGTCCAGGAAGCGTTGAAAAATGCAGGAATTGCCGAGTTTACCGTAGCCGAATTGTCCATGATTCCGAAAAACGAGGTAGCTTTAAGCGGAGACGATTTGGACCAGTTTGAGAAACTGATTGACGTTTTGGAAGAGTTGGAAGACGTTCAGCAAGTGTACCATAACGTAGATGTCGATTAATTTTTTAGGAGCAGTCCGGGAAATCAGGGACGGCTCCTTTTCTGATGCGTTTAGCTGACTCCTGATATGCTTTCCGGCCGTCTGTAAAATAATTCACCGCAATCCTGCGATGTTTTCATTGCCTGAATGACTTCTGCCAACGGCCGGTGAAAAACATACGGATAATCCTCTTCTCCTAATTCAGGATGGATTACATAGGCTAATTTTTCCTGGTTTATGCAAAATTCGGACGAAATCCCCGGCTTATTCCCCCGCGGATCAACACGAAACCATCGGTCTTCTAAGCAGACCGCATTCAGCCCGTGCAGCGCATAGCCTGATTCTATTGTACCTTTCCTCGTTACCTTTTGATAACAAAATCCGCACGGTATTTCCATCGCCCGCAGCAGCGCTGCCAGCAAATGGGCTTTTGCAAAACAGATCCCTTCTTTTTTCTCCAGCGTTTCCGAGGCGGTAATTGTGATGTCCTTGCCGTCAATATCAAAGGAATGCCGAATCTCATCACGAACGAAGTTAAATGCCGCCTCCGCCCGTTCTGATTTTGTTTTCTTCTCCTTCTTTATTTGCGCAACAAGTTTTTGGATTGCTGGATGCCGATAATTAATAATGTCCGTTTCTTCCAGGAAATCCGTTAGAGAATTGCTCTTAATGATCAGCTCCATAAGAAAACACCCCCTGCTTTTTCCCTTTAGTATACTGTTTTCCGCTTTTCGAAGATGTGACGTATATCATCTTCGGTCCTGTTTTTCTACTTTTCTCTATTTTTTTAATAAACTGTTATTGAATTTTTTTTAAGTTTACCCAAAAATAAAGCTTGACTTTGAAACAAAAACAGGCATCCGAAAATTTGGTGCAAAAGAGCACTTTTGATGCCTGTTTTTCTCTCTATGGATCCAAAATGG
>NZ_BMEV01000055.1 GCF_014637175.1 Compostibacillus humi
CCATTTTGGATCCATAGAGAGAAAAACAGGCATCCAAAAGTGCTCTTTTGCACCAAATTTTCGGATGCCTGTTTTTGTTTCAAAGTCAAGCTTTATTTTTGGGTAAACTTAAAGCCCCATTTGCAACAAGGATGAAACAAATACGTGCAAACAATGAAAATATTTTATTATTTAATAGGAGATAACGGCTTTTCTTGAGAATCACAGGAAAAGAGCATAAAATGAGTATGGATAATTGTCACAATACGGAGGGTAACACAAATGGTACTCATAACAGAAGAACAAGTTGAAACAATACTGACAAATGCATTGCAGCAAAGTCAAAGGAATAATCAGCTCGTCAGTTATACAAAAAAAATTGATCCAATTTCTCCCCTTCATTTTTTTAATCAGACAAAAAAGCTTGGAAAATCCCGGTTATTTTGGGCCAGTTCAGATAGAGAATTAGTTCTTGTTGCGGTTGGAAATCTTGTGAATATTACTCCGACCGAATCCCGGTTTTCGAAAACGAAGAAACAGTGGGAACAATTGCTGAATCAATTTATAATCCATAATCCGTATAGTGTATCAGGAACAGGTGTTGTAGCCATAGGCGGAATGTGTTTTGATCCAAAAAAACCGAAAACGCCTTTATGGCAACATTACAATGACAGCGATATGACGATTCCCGAATTGCTGCTGACGACAAACAGCGGCCAATGCTATTTAACTGTGAATTTGAAAATCACGAAAGATACGCTTCTTGAGGAACTGATTGCACAAATTAAACAGTGGGAGGAAATGTTAGTCCATTCAGACCCGGAAGAAACCTTAGAGCCGTTAACGATTGAAAAGAAAATTGAAAAGGAAGCAGATTATTGGAAGAAATCGGTCGTTAAAGCTACGGAAGAAATACGAAAGGGCACTGCAGAGAAAATCGTTTTGGCAAGGGAAATGCGTTTACAGTTTAACCGGAACGTGGCAATCGGAAATATTATCGAAAATCTGCTGGAAACCCAGCCAAACAGCTATGTTTTTGCTTTTGAAAAAGGGCAGGACTGTTTTCTTGGAGCGACACCGGAACGGCTCGTCAAGGTGGAAAAAGATCTGTTATTATCCACATGTCTTGCGGGTACAGCTCCGAGGGGAAAAACAGAAGAAGAGGACAGAAATATTGCCTATCATCTGCTTCACGATGAAAAAAATTTGCAGGAACACGATTTTGTCGTGCAAATGATTCGGGAAGCAATTTCGGATTATTGTTTCGATGTGGATATCCCGGAAGGGCCGGTCATCTATCCGTTAAAAAATTTGCAGCACTTATATACTCCGGTCACAGCGAAGTTAAAACGGGGCTACAGTATTTTTGACATTGTACGCGAACTGCATCCTACACCTGCATTGGGCGGCTCGCCAAAAGAAGCTTCCATGGCCTTTATCCGAGAATATGAACGGATGGACCGAGGGTGGTACGGTGCTCCGATTGGCTGGGTTGACAGCAATGAACATGGGGAATTTGCTGTCGCAATCCGTTCAGCCCTCGTTCAGCAAAAGGAAGCATCTTTGTTTGCCGGGTGTGGTGTTGTGGAACATTCTAATCCGGATATGGAATATGAGGAAACGAATATTAAATTCATGCCGATGCTGCACGTTTTTGAACAAGGAAAAGGGGAATAAAATTCGTTTCCCTTCTAGGAGGATAACAATGAATCATACAGAAAGATTAACGAGATATACTGCGAATTTTGTCGATGAATTGGCAAGGAGAGGGATTACTGACGTTGTCATTTCCCCTGGCTCCCGCTCGACCCCATTAGCGATGATGTTTACCGAACATCCTTCCATAAAGGAATGGGTCATCATCGATGAACGTTCGGCAGCGTTTTTTGCCCTGGGTATTGCAAAACAGTCGAGAAGGGCGGTTGCCATCGTTTGTACTTCAGGAACTGCTGCGGCCAATTATTTTCCGGCTGTAGTCGAGGCATATCATAGTCGGGTGCCATTAATCGTTCTGACAGCAGACAGACCCCACGAACTCCGGGACATTGGTGCGCCGCAAGCCATTGATCAAATTAAATTATTTGGCGGGTTCGTGAAATGGTATCACGAAATGGCGCTGCCGGAAGCTTCAGCAACTATGCTCACGTATGCACGAAATCGGGCAGCTCAGGCAGTGCACAATGCGATGGAGGAAAATCAGGGTCCTGTTCACCTTAATTTGCCTTTTCGCGAGCCGCTCACTCCGGACTTCACTTTGGACCATCTATGGGATCCGATCGGTGAGAAGAGGATGGAACAGAGGATAACATCGTTCCAAGGGAAAAAGCAGCTTTCGGAGGGCGCCATTTCGCTGCTACTTCGTCGGCTCAAAGAATACAAAAAAGGGGTCATTGTTTGCGGACCGCAGACGGATCCAGAATTTAAAGAGGCGGTAACCGCTTTAGCCGAGCAGTGGCAAATCCCTGTACTGGCAGATCCGTTATCCCAAGTCCGTTGCGGCAGCCACGGGAAGAGTGTTGTCATTGAAGGTTACGATGCCTTTTTGCGGCATAAAGAAATTAGAAAAAGGCTCATTCCGGACTTTATCCTTCGCTTTGGTGCCATGCCTGTTTCCAAACCGTATTTATTTTATGTTCAGGCACACGGCGATGCTGCACAGTTCGTCGTCGAAAACGAAACTGGATACCGGGATCCTGCAGGAAACCGGACCGAATTTATTTATGCCGATGCCGCAGGACTATGCCGTGATTTATTACGAGAAGGAAAAGAATTAACTTTTGATTCTGAATGGCTCCAACAATGGCAATGGATGAACGAGGTAGCGCAAAAACATTTATGGTCCGGCAGAGAGGAACGAGTTACCGAAGGAGAAGCCATCCGGGCATTAGTTGAAGCGACGCCGGATGATTCTTGCATTTTCGCTGCGAACAGCATGCCAATTCGGGACGTGGATACTTTTTTAAAAACGACAGATAAAAAGATAGAAATCTTGGCAAACCGCGGTGTAAACGGTATCGATGGTTTGCTTTCCACTGGAATGGGGGCAGCTGTCTCCGGCAAACCGGTGACAATCGTTGCCGGCGATTTATCCTTTTTCCATGATATGAACGGACTGTTTATCGCCAAGCGTTATCAGTTAAATGTAACTATTTTGCTGATTAATAATAACGGCGGAGGAATTTTCTCCTTTTTGCCGCAGGCGTCAGAGGCAAAACATTTTGAAGCTTTATTTGGAACGCCGCTCGATATCGACTTTCGCCACGCTGTGTTTATGTATGGCGGAAAGTATGCTTCTGCCCAGACAGAGTCGGAAGTCAAACAGCTCCTTGAAGAGAGTTATAAAGAAGAAGGGCTGCACGTGATTGAAGTTCGGACAAACCGGGAAGAAAATGCGTCCTGGCACCGGAAAAAATGGAATGCAGTGACGGCAGAAATTTTAGAGAATTGGGGATGATTCTTTGTATTACACCATCGGTGACGCAACTTACTGGTACGAAGTCCATGGAGAAGGCATTCCCCTCGTTTTGCTCCATGGCTTTACAGGAAGTTCGGCAACTTGGCGCCCGCTTATTCCGTATTTTGCTAATACTTTTCAAGTAATTGCCGTTGATTTGCCGGGCCATGGGAAAACCCGCTGCACGACACCGAGGGATATGGAAACCGTCGGGGAAGATTTGGCATCGTTATGCCGGTTTCTCGGAATCGATTCCTTCCATCTTCTTGGGTATTCTATGGGAGGGAGGGCGGCATTATCCTTTGCCATCCGCCATCCGGAGATGATCCGTTCCCTTATCCTCGAAAGTGCTTCTCCGGGATTGAGAGAGGAAGAGGAAAGGAAACAGCGAAGAAAAAACGATGAAGCGTTGGCAGAAAAAATTATCCAGGGCGGAATAGAGGAATTTGTCAATGAATGGGAAAACATTCCCCTGTTTCAATCCCAGAAGAAGCTGCCGGCAGAAGTAAGGGAGCGGATACGGCGGGAACGTCTCGAGCAGGATGCTTACGGGCTGGCTATGTCCTTAAAATATATGGGAACAGGCAAACAGCCTTCCTACTGGGAACAATTATCCCGATTTGCCAAACCGGTGCTGCTTATATGCGGAGAAGAGGACAAAAAATTCGTTCAACTGAATGAAAAGATGAACACACTTTTTCCTTTCAGCAAGCTGAAAATTTGCGAAAAGGCAGGACATGCAATTCACGTGGAAAATCCGGATATATTTGGTAAACTAGTTACAGAGTTTATTTTTGAAAAGGAAGCAAAGAGTATTACATAATGAGGAGGAAAATGATGACTGTACAATGGCAAAAGGTTAGGGAATATGAAGAAATTATTTATGAAAAATACAATGGAATTGCGAAAGTAACGATAAATCGTCCGGAAAAGCGGAATGCTTTCACCCCGTTAACGGTAAATGAAATGATTGATGCATTTGCTGATGCCCGGGATGATTCGGAAATTGGTGTAATTATTCTTACTGGTGCCGGCGAAAAGGCATTTTGTTCCGGCGGTGACCAATCGGTACGGGGGCACGGAGGATATGTAGGCAGCGACAATATTCCCCGCTTAAATGTACTTGATTTGCAGCGGCTCATCCGGACTATACCAAAGCCGGTCATTGCCATGGTCGCTGGATATGCGATTGGCGGCGGCCACGTATTGCATGTCGTTTGTGACTTGACGATTGCTGCGGATAATGCAATCTTCGGCCAAACAGGACCTAAGGTGGGAAGCTTTGACGCCGGCTACGGAGCAGGATACCTTGCCCGGCTCGTCGGCCATAAGCGGGCCCGGGAAATTTGGTATTTATGCCGCCAATACAATGCGGAGGAAGCCTATGAAATGGGATTGGTAAATAAAGTAGTGCCGCTGGACAAGCTGGAAGAAGAAACTTTGCAATGGTGTGAAGAAATTTTAGAAAAATCACCAACTGCTTTACGATTCCTGAAAGCTTCCTTTAATGCAGATACGGACGGTCTTGCTGGATTGCAGCAGCTTGGCGGAGACGCTACGTTGCTTTATTACACTACGGATGAGGCGAAAGAAGGCCGCGACGCATTTAAAGAGAAGAGAAAACCAAACTTTAAAAAATTCCCTCGCTTTCCGTGATGACAAAAACCTTTGCTTATCGGCAAAGGTTTTCCTTTTCTACAACGAACGAAGAAGGTGAAAAAATGGGTGAGATAATTCCCCACTGGCTGACAAAACAAGCGGAACTTTCTCCAAACCGGATCGCTATCGAGTGGGAAGATGGGAGAAGGGTAACGTTTCACCAATTAAAGACTAGAAGCCAGCAGCTGGCAAGAAAACTGGCAAATAGCGGAGTAAAGAAAGGCAGTCATGTCGCCATCCTTTCCCCAAATTCGATGGAAATGATTACAGCAATCCATGCTTTAAGTTACCTTGGCGCAGTCATCGTCTTATTAAATATTCGTTTAACGGCGGAAGAATTGAATTTTCAGGTGAAAGATGCAGAAGTTTCCCATTTACTGACGGACGACTCCATGCTGGAAACTGGGCAAAAATTAAACGTAAATGTCATTACATCTTTTACAATGGCGGAAAAAAGTGCGGAAAAAGACGTGGCATTACAAGAAGAAATTAATTTGGATGATCCCTTTACGATCATGTATACTTCCGGCACGACCGGGTTTCCAAAAGGAGTGGTCCATACCTACGGCAACCATTGGTGGAGCGCCATCAGCTCGGCGCTGAATTTGGGGCTAAATCAGGCAGACAAATGGCTCATTCCCCTCCCGCTATTTCACGTGAGCGGATTATCCACCTTATTAAAGGGGATCATTTACGGCATGCCCGTCTATCTTTTTGTGAAATTTGACGAACGGCGTGTTCATGAAGCAATAATGACAAAAGGAATTACGATTATTTCCGTTGTTGCCGTCATGCTGCAAAGATGGCTGCATATAATGGAAGAAGGAGAGCGGCCGGACAAGCTGCGTTGTGCTTTGCTCGGCGGCGGACCGGCTCCAAAAAGTTTATTGGAAAAGGCAAAAAAACGAAACATTCCTGTTTTTCAATCGTATGGAATGACAGAAACTTCTTCGCAAATTGCCACTTTAAGTCCGACGGATGCTTTAAGAAAACTCGGTTCTGCCGGGAAGCCGCTCTTTCCGGCCCAGCTGCGAATTGACAAAAAAGATAATGAAAAGATTGGCGAAATCGTTGTTAAAGGACCAATGGTGACGAAAGGGTATTATAACCGGGATGATGCCAACCGGGACGCCTTCACCGACGGCTGGCTGAAAACCGGAGATCTTGGATATCTCGACGAAGACGGTTATTTATACGTCGTCGACCGAAGGAAAGATTTAATTATTTCCGGAGGCGAAAATATCTATCCGTCGGAAATTGAAGGTGTCCTGTCCGGCATGGAACAGGTTAAGGAAGTAGGCGTTGCCGGAAAAGGTGATCCCGATTGGGGACAAGTTCCTGTAGCTTTTGTAGTCCCAAGAGGGAAAATTGCCAAGGAAGAAATCTATCGCTTTTTGCAGCAAAAATTAGCGAAATACAAATGGCCGAAAGAAATTTATTTCGTTGATGCATTGCCGCGGAATGCAGCCAACAAATTAGTCCGGCACAAACTATTGGACCTTATGGACCAAACATAATATCGGGCACATTCGCTCAGCTGGCAATTCCTGCCGTATAGATTCCATGCACCAAGCCACATTATGATTAGGAGGTATGATGCATGGAAAAAAAGAAATATTATATTAGCATAGGAACTGGCGAAATTTCGGAAGTGAAATACGGCAATAATGATGAGTTTGTCGTTTACGCAACGATGGAAGAGATACGCCAGCTGAGACAATTGTTAAATGGAATGGATC
This sequence comes from Compostibacillus humi, assembly GCF_014637175.1. GTDB lineage: Bacteria > Bacillota > Bacilli > Bacillales > Amphibacillaceae > Oceanobacillus > Oceanobacillus humi. The sequence goes on from NZ_BMEV01000055.1 coordinate 6,832, forward strand.
AAGCGGATTTTGGCACCTATGTCCGGGCCCATTTTCCTTTCGTTCCTTACCATAAGGATGAGGAAAATGATCAATATGATGAAAAATTAACAGAAGCCTATAAAATGATTCATCAGTTAGGCGATGAAACGACGAAAAGGCATATTGAAAGTATCGGGATATTAGACGACGATCCGCTGTAAATTCTTTTTATCCACAACGAATTGTGCCCGAAAGTATATAGGGGGGTTGTTGAATGCGCAAAATAGCTGTTCTTCTGGGAACGATCGGCTGTATTTGTTTGTTTGCTATCCTTTTTTGGAGCAATACGTCTATTGATGGCACATCAGTGACCGCTCCGCAAAAGGCAAATGCAGGAAACATTCCAGAGCTAAGTCATGAACAAATTGTATCGACGCTTGGCGAATTTATGGAGATTTTAGTGCAGGAAACAGATGAACATGGAATTGTTCTCCGTATCGATAACCTGGAAGACTTATATCAGGCCTTTGATGCATTAGCAGCGAGGGAAGTTGTACAGCCTTACGTTGAATACTATTATACTGAGACAGAAGAAGGTCTTTATTTATTGCCGACAGAAACACCCCCGTGGTTTATTCCGGAAAATGAATATGACATACAGACATCCGGAAATAAAGTAACCATCACCCAGCAAAATACTACCGATTTGTACGGAACGTATACGATAGAGATAGAGTTTACATTTGACGGTTCTCAATGGAAAATTACAAAGATAACCCATTGACAATCATAGATAGAAAAGGCAGTGAACTATGAAGACATTTAAAGATTATTACAATAATGAAGTTACATTTTCTTTTGCAGACCATCCTTTTTCCGATGACCCGAAACATGTTTGGGTCATATGCTGTTGGCAAGGGAAATGGCTTTTAACAAACCATAAAGACCGGGGATTGGAATTTCCCGGCGGTAAAGTGGAACAAGGGGAAACCCCGCTGGAAGCGGCGAAACGGGAAGTTATGGAAGAGACAGGGGCAACCGTAAAAGAAATTTCATATATCGGTCAATATATCGTGAAGGGGAAGAGTGATACGGTCATAAAAAATGTGTACTACGCCATCATTGACCGAATCGAGAAACAGAATGATTATTTTGAAACAAACGGCCCTGTCATTCTGAATACGTTGCCGGAAAATATAAAAGAACACCGGAAATTCAGTTTTATTATGAAGGACGACGTCTTAACGAACAGTCTGGAATATATTTCCAACTATTTCGGCAAGCAAAAAGCCAGGAACAATTTATAGTCTGCAAGAATAGCGCGGTACTAATTAAAGTGCCGCGCTATATTTTTTTAGCAACACCAAAAGGACATTTCAGCTTCCGCTTGAAATGTCCTTTTGGGACAAAATTTATTTTGTATGTTTAATCAGCCAGGCTTCAATTTTTTCCACTACTTTGTACATCATGGCTGCCAGGAGGGCAATGATTACTAAGCTGGACATGACGAGGGTGAAATCGAAGACTTGAAAGCCGTAAATGATTAAATAGCCTAAACCTTCCTTCGATACGAGATATTCCCCGACAATAACCCCAACCCAAGAAAGTCCGACATTGACCTTAAGGGTGGAAATCATCGTCGGCAAGGTTGCAGGAAAAATTGCTTCTTTAAAACATTGCCATCTCGTTGCACCAAAACTTTTCAATACTTTAAGGTAATTGGGATCTACTTCATTGTAAGCAGAATAAACCGTTAATGTAGTGATAATGACGGAAACGAGTACACCCATCATAATAATGGAAGTATATCCGGGTCCGAAGGCGACAATAATCATCGGACCTAGGGCAACTTTTGGCATGGCATTCAATACGACGAGATACGGGTCCATTATCTTGGAAAAACGGGTAAAGGACCATAATAAGGTTGCCACAATGACTCCGCCAATTGTTCCGATTAAAAAACCTAAAATCGTTTCAAATAAAGTGACAGACAGATGGGGGACCATCGTTCCGGCGGCAAAGCGTTCGAGTAACGATTGAAATATGCGGGAAGGGGAGCTGAATAATAACGGATCCACCCAGTACAGGCGGCTGGCTGCTTCCCAAATCAGGAAGAAGGCGATAATAATGGATATTTGCCATACATGAATTATTCGTTTTTCCCGTTTTAGATTTTGATGATACTGCTCAAATAGCTGACGGTCTGTTTTCATATGACACCCACCTTGCCTGTTTCTTCCCTTTTATCCAATTCCTCCCATATTTCATCAAATAAGATTTGGTATTGTGGATGTTTCCGCACATCTAACGGGGTTTCTTCCCGCAATTCTTTCGGTACGGAAAATATTTTGGCAAGACTTCCAGGACCTTTGTTCATTAACAATATCCGGTCGCTCATTGCAATTGCTTCGCCGATATCATGGGTCACGAGAATTGCCGTTTTATTGTAAGTTTTTAAAATGGTGCCAACTAAATCTTCCAGCTTTAATTTCGTTTGATAATCAAGGGCGGAAAACGGTTCATCCAGCAGCAAAATTTTCGGGTCATTAATTAGGGTGCGGACAAGTGCGGCCCGCTGCCGCATACCCCCGGAAAGAGAAGGAGGGTACTGGTTTTCCACATTTTGCAGACCGACTTCTTGCAGGAGTTCAAGGGCTGCTTTTTTATAAGAATCTGTATTTTTCCGGTTAATTTTGGGACCGAGCAAAATATTATTCATTATCGTTTTCCACGGGAATAAATAATCTTGCTGCAGCATGTAACCAATGGCCAATTTTGAATCTTTGATCGGCTTACCTTCCAAATATACATTTCCTTGCGTGTTTTTTATAATCCCTGCAATAATCGATAGTATGGTAGATTTCCCGCACCCGCTCGGTCCGAGGATGGACACGAATTCCCCTTCATCGACGGAGAATGAAATATTGTCAATTGCTTTTGTATATCCTTCCTTTGAAAAATAATGGTGGGTTACATGTTCTAACGTCAGGAAATTCACCATTCTTCTCTCCTTAGTTTTCGATGACTTGTTCTGCAAAATCAGTGTTAACTAAATCCTCATACGGAACATCTTCTGGCAATTCCCCAGCCTCATCCATTATCGCTTTTAAATTCTCCCATTCTTCTTTATCTAAAATCGGATCCGACGCAAAGGAACCTTGATTTTTATACCGTTCGATAGATGATGCTAACAACTCTACATCGGTATCTTCGAAAAATGGCTGGACGATTTCGGCAATGGTCATGGCGTCCTGTTCTTGAACCCACTGCTGGGCTTTGTAAATCGCCTTCGTAAATTTCATCACCGTTTCCTCTTCATCATCGAGAAAACTTTGTTTTGTCATAAAAACAGTGTAGGGAACGGTACCGGACTCTTCTCCGAATGAAGCGACGATATGTCCTGTACCTTCTAATTCAAATACACTTGCTGTTGGTTCAAATAATTGGACAAATTCATAGTCTCCCGATGCAAAAGCGCTAGGTATATTGGCAAAATCAACACTTTGGTCTAATTCCAAGTCTTGATGCGGGTCAATTCCATGTTTTTTCAGCACAAATTCACCGACCATTTGCGGCATGCCGCCAACGCGCTGGCCTAAAAACTTGCTTCCTCGCACATCATCCCAGGTAAAATCGGGAATTTCCTCTTTTGCTACGAGGAATGTTCCGTCAGTTTGCGTTAGCTGGGCAAAGTTAATCGCGTAATCCTTAGAATCTTGTGCATACACGTAAATTGATGTTTCTGCTCCAACGAGCGCAATATCTGCACCGCCTGAGAGTAACGTCGTCATCGTTGTATCTCCGCCCCAGGTCGTCTGCAAGTCTACTTCTAAACCTTCTTCCTCAAAGAAGCCATGTTCGATTGCAACGTACATTGGAGTATAGAAGACGGAACGGGTGACCTCTGCTAACGTAATTTTCGTTTTTGCACCCGAACTGCATGCGGATAGTACGATGAAAAAGGATATTAGCAATAAGCTCAAATACCTTACTTTCATAATGCTGCTCCCTCCTTATGTTCAAGACAGTTTATGCGATAGAAAAAAATGTGTGAATGCCTAGATGACAAGGTTTGGTGGAAACATTTTTATTACGGAAGCACAAAAAAAAGCTAATCTCATATACGAGATTAGCTTCGTTTATTGTAAATCCATTGGGATGAGGATTGTTAGATTTACCCTTTAAAGGCAGGGCCTGCAGCCTTAATTCTTTCTGGTGCATCATGGAATTTCTTGAAGTTTTCATGAAACTTCAATGCGAGCTCTTTCGCTGTTTTGTCATAAGCTTCCTTATCTTCCCAAGTGTTCTTCGGTATTAATACTTCGTCAGGAACACCAGGAATGTGAAGCGGAATCTCTAATCCGAAAAATTCATCTTTTACCGTTTCCACATTGTTCAGTTCGCCTTCCAGAGCGGAATGAATCATCGCCCGAGTATAGGAAAGCTTCATCCGGTTTCCGACGCCGTACGGTCCGCCGGTCCATCCGGTATTCACCAGGAAGACTTTCGCATCGTACTGATCAATTTTTTCCCCAAGCATTTCTGCATATTTCGCCGGCGCCAGCGGCAGGAAAGGCGCTCCGAAACAGGCGGAGAAAGTTGCTTCCGGCTTGGTCACTCCCCGCTCCGTACCTGCAAGTTTGCTAGTATAGCCGCTTAAGAAATGGTACATTGCCTGTTCTTTCGATAATTTGCTGATTGGCGGCAGTACGCCGGAGGCATCGGCTGTAAGGAAAATTATTGTATTCGGATGACCGGCAATGCTAGGCTGGACAATGTTATCGATATTTTCCAGCGGATAGGCAGCACGGGTATTTTCCGTTAAGGAAGTATCATCGTAATCCGGTTCCCTCGTATTGTCGTCTAAAATCACGTTTTCCAATACGGAACCAAAGCGAATCGCATTATAAATTTGCGGCTCCTTCTCCTTGGATAGGTTAATACATTTTGCGTAGCATCCGCCTTCAATGTTAAAGACCCCGTTTGGTCCCCAGCCGTGTTCATCGTCACCAATAAGCCGGCGGTACGGGTCAGCAGAAAGGGTCGTTTTGCCCGTTCCGGATAAGCCGAAGAACAGAGCTACGTCTCCCTCTTGGCCGACGTTGGCAGAGCAGTGCATGGACAATACGTTTTGCTTCGGCAGCAAGTAGTTCATAATGGAAAAAATGCTCTTTTTGATCTCACCAGCGTATTCGGTTCCGCCGATAAGAATAATCCGTTTTTTAAAGGAAATGATAATAAAAGTCTCCGAATTAGTCCCGTCAACCGCCGGATCTGCTTTAAAGTTTGGCGCAGATAAAATCGTAAATTCCGGCTGGTGGTTTTTTAATTCCTCTTCCGTCGGAGGGATAAATAATTGACGGGAGAATAAATTATGCCAAGCGTATTCGTTAATGACCTGGATTGGCAGGCGATATTTTTCGTCGGCTCCAGCGAAGCCTTTGAAGGAAAATAGCTCATCTTTTTCTTTTAAATAATGGATAACTTTTTCTAATAACTGATTAAAATATTTTTCCTCGATCGGTTGATTCACTGAACCCCAATCGATATCTTTTTCGGTTATTTCATCTTTTACAATAAACTTGTCTTTTGGTGAACGGCCTGTATATTTACCAGTTGTAGCGCGGATCGCTCCTGTTTCGGATAAAACGGCCTCGCTACGTGCTAATATTTTTTCAACTAAAGAAGGTACAGATAAATTTTCATGTAATACATCGTGTTCATAAAGATCCTTCAAGAATGACTTTTCCATCATTTTCATTTTCGTTCCTTCTCCTACCTTTTAAATCATATTTGAGTAAAGCGTGTTCATTTGTCAATGAACGTTGGATTACATGAATAAACCAATCAATCTTTTATTAGTATAACACATTTAGGATATTAGTCCATACTAATTCCGGAATTTATTTAAAATTGCCGATTGGGACTTCCGTGAACTTTCGAAAAAGTATAGACTGTTTCCATTATTCTATTTTAACATAAATCATTCTGGGATAAAAATATTCCTCTTGAGCAAGCAGCATCCGTCGTTCTCTTATTCAGCAATTATATGATTGACAGATACCTGTTGTTTCGTTACGATTATTTTGAACGGAAACTCTTATTCAGAGTTGGTGGAGGGACGGTCCCGATGAAGCCCAGCAACCTCACGCAAGTGAAAAGGTGCTAACCTGATGCAAGGATTACTTCCTTGAACAATAAGAGTGAAAGGTACCGTATGTCCTTTCCTCATGGTGGGAAAGGCTTTTTTGCTTTTATCCGCTTATATTTGTTTCACCTGTCAGGATAAAAGCGACCCAGCGGGGAAGGTAACAGTTTCTTGCTGATTGGAAATTCACTTAATCGGGTTTAGAAATATCTATCGTTATAGAATGCAGCATTTTCATTGGATTAGTTTTACTTTACTTAAACAACGGATTAAGGATGAAGGCTTCTCCAATGAATTGCCGATATGGATGGCTTGATATCCATCATATCTTCTCTTTAACGTAAGAGTTCCGTAACATCATTAAAGGAGAGAACAGCCTTATGGCAATCACTCGTCGTCTATTTACTTCGGAATCGGTAACAGAAGGTCATCCGGATAAAATGTCTGATCAAATTTCCGATGCAATCTTGGATGAAATTTTGCGAAAGGACCCCCACGCCCGGGTTGCTTGCGAAACAACCGTAACGACAGGTTTAGTTTTAGTAGCCGGTGAGATTACGACAAGCACGTATGTGGATATTCCGGCGATTGTACGGAATACGGTAAAAGAAATCGGCTATACGAGGGCGAAATATGGCTTTGATGCAGATACATGTGCAGTATTAACGGCAATCGATGAACAGTCTCCGGACATCGCCATGGGAGTTGATGTTGCTTTAGAATCCCGAACCGGCCAAATGAAAGATGAGGCAATAGCTGCCATTGGTGCCGGGGATCAAGGATTAATGTTTGGTTTTGCCTGTGACGAAACGGAAGAATTAATGCCGTTGCCGATTTCATTAGCCCACAAATTGGCGAAACGGTTAGCAGATGTAAGGAAAAACAACGAACTGGACTACTTGCGTCCGGACGGAAAAACACAAGTGACGGTGGAATATGACGAGAATATGGTCCCGGTTCGGGTCGATACCATCGTAATTTCCGCACAGCACCATCCGGAAATTTCCCAGGAACAAATTCGAAAAGATCTGATTGAATATGTCATTCAACCGATTGTTCCGGGGCATTTGCTCGATGACAGGACGAAATACTTTATTAATCCGACTGGCCGGTTTGTTATCGGCGGACCTCAAGGGGACGTTGGCTTAACGGGAAGGAAAATTATCGTCGATACGTATGGAGGATACGCCCGTCACGGCGGCGGCGCTTTCAGCGGAAAAGATTCAACGAAAGTGGACCGTTCTGCTGCATACGCCGCAAGATACGTGGCAAAAAATATCGTTGCCGCAGGCCTGGCAAAATCTTGTGAAGTGCAGCTTGCCTATGCCATTGGGGTAGCTGAGCCGGTCTCCATTTCCATTAATACTTTTGGAACAGGAACGGTACCGGAAGAAACGTTGGTCCATGCGACGAAGGAAATTTTCGATTTGCGTCCGGCGGGGATTATACAAATGCTTGATTTGCGCAAGCCAATATTTAAACAGACGGCTGCTTACGGCCATTTTGGCAGGACGGATGTAGATTTCCCATGGGAAAAAACGGACAAAGTGGATGCGCTTTTGGCAAAAGTGAAAAACTGATGTTTTAATCAGTGATTCAAGGGAAAACTGTCAGTACAGACTACTGGCAGTTTTATATTTTTAAAAGAGCAGTTTGTTATGCTTTTATGTTATAATTATAGAGGTTTTTTTATATTTTAATCGTAGAGCGAGGGTAACAAAATGTGTGGTTTTATTGGAATCGTTTATAATCAGTCAATAGATGTCAATGAAAAAGATAAAGACCTATTAGTCGAACAAAATAATATAATTACCCATCGTGGTCCGGATGATGAAGGATATTATATTGATGAAAATGTTTCCTTTGGTTTTCGCCGTTTAAGCATTATTGACGTAAAAAGCGGCAAACAGCCATTAAGTTATAATGATGAAAAAATTTGGCTTGTCTTTAACGGGGAAATCTATAACTATGTGGAATTGCGTGAACAATTGCTGAACGAAGGATACACCTTCTCCACGGATTCAGATACGGAAGTTATTGCGGCGATGTTTATGAAGCATAAAGAACAAGCCTTTCAATATTTGCGGGGAATGTTCTCCATCTTAATTTGGGATAAAGAAGAAAAGACTTTTTATGGGGCAAGAGACCCTTTCGGTATTAAGCCATTATTTTATTATGAATTTGAAGACGGGATTGCCTTCAGTTCGGAGAAAAAAAGTTTGACGTTAATGCTGGAAAAGGAAGAAGTTAATCCCGAAGCATTGCAGCATTACTTGAGTTTCCAATACGTTCCTGAGCCATTTACATTAACAAAAAGCATTAAAAAAGCGGAACCTGGTCATTACTTTGTGAAAAAGCAAGGGGAGCCGCTTGAGTTTACCCGTTATTTTCATGCACGGTTTAATCCGGTCCTCAGAGAGAAGCAAGATTGGATACAAAAAATCCGGGACGTCTTGTACGATTCGGTTCAGGTTCATATGCGCAGTGATGTGCCGGTTGGATCCTTTCTTTCCGGGGGAATAGATTCTTCTCTGATTGTTTCGATTGCAAAGGAATTTAATCCGGATATTAAAACTTTTTCCGTCGGTTTTGAACGGGAAGGATTTTCTGAAATTGACGTGGCGAAAGAAACAGCGGATAAGCTGAATGTTGAAAATATAGCCTATATTATTTCTCCGGAAGAATATGTTGAAAAACTTCCGAAAATTATGTGGCATATGGATGACCCGCTTGCCGATCCATCTTGTGTTCCATTATATTTTGTGTCGAGAGAGGCACGAAAACATGTCACTGTTGTTCTATCCGGTGAAGGATCGGATGAACTGTTTGGCGGCTATAATATTTATCGCGAACCGGAATCGTTAAAAATTTTCCAGTCGATACCGGCTCCAGCCAGAGAACTGCTCGCTAAAGTTGCCAGTGCATTGCCGGAAGGAGTAAAAGGGAAAAGCTTCTTGGAGCGAGGGACTACGCCATTAAGAGAGCGGTATATCGGAAATGCAAAAATGTTTGAAAATGATGAGAAACGAAGCATTTTGAAACAGTATGATGAAAAGATCACTTACCAGAATATTACCGGCCCGCTGTTCGATAATGTGCAAGATGAAGATCTTGTTCACCAAATGCAGTATGTCGATATCCATACGTGGATGCGAGGAGACATTTTATTAAAGGCTGACCGTGTAACGATGGCAAATTCTTTGGAATTGCGGGTGCCTTTCTTAGATAAGGAAGTGTTCCGCGTTGCCAGTGAAATTCCGGTCAATTTAAAAATCGCTAACGGGACAACGAAGAGTATATTGCGGGAAGCAGCCCGCGGCATTGTTCCTGACCATGTTTTAGATCGGAAAAAGCTCGGATTCCCTGTGCCAATTCGGCATTGGCTGAAAAAGGAATTAAACGGGTGGGCGAAGCAATTAATAAAGGAAAGCGAAACCGATTATTTATTGAACAAGCAATATGTTGTTGATTTGCTTGAAGCCCATTGTCAGGACAGGGGAGACTATAGCAGAAAAATTTGGACATTGCTCATGTTCATGCTATGGCATCAAATTTTTATCGAAAAAAAGTATGACGTTGATGAATTAAAAAAGCTGGAAATGGACATGGAACAGGAGAATAAAGGGGTCTACGTATAATAAAAAACAGGCAATCACTATTTGGATATAGTGATTGCCTGTTTTCCCATTTGTTCCCAAGCTGCTTTAAAGTCTTCATAGGGAGCCTTTGTTGCAAGATGCAACGGATCGTTAAAATAAATATAATCCTGGTCATACCCGGTAATTAGTACCGAATGCTCTTTCCGTGTTATTTCGATTGGCCCGGATGGGGTATGCCACGTTGTAAACATATGGTCAGGCAGTTCTTTGTAAGTTGAATTAATAATAACCCAAACCGGCTGGCCATTATTTAAATGATGAATAATTTCATTAAAGCTGCCGCCAGAAAAGTCAATTACCTGGTCCCCGAAATATTCTCTTGCTAAATCGGCAATTGGTCCGTGGTAAACGCCAAGTCCGGGATTTGCGAACGAATACATGTCACCGACAAACCCGTCATAAGGGTTGCCGAAATGAATTTCCCCATTAATCCGCTGATAAGGGGTCGTATCCCGTTTGACTTTTTCCGCAAGCTCCATTTTATCCACATTTTCTCCAAAATATTGCATCAGCATCGCTAAAGTTGTCACTTCACATCCCCGGGGAAGTTCAGGCAATTGGCTGATGGAAGGCGCCTCAATGTATACTGCCTCTCGAATCGCTGTTTTGGAGATTTCCTTTTGGGGCGGCGTATAGTTTTTCGTTTGCAGCAATCCCCCTGCTGTTTTTTGAATTGTCGGCCAATGTTCGGATATTAAAATGCCGGCAATGGCAAAAGCCGTAAGAGTAAATAACAAACCATACACGACAAAGGATTTTTTAATCCATGGAATCGTAAATTTTGCACTAAGCCATAACGAGAGTATGGCGATTAAAATAGTAAGAAACAAAAGGATCATGTCCATGTTTTTCCCTCATTATCTATTACTCTATTGTTTATATCGGAGGAAAAACAAAAAGTTAAACGATTACCGGCTAAGATTCTCTTTGTAATATTTTCCTTTTTCTACGTAAGACTTGCGGACTCTTTCCATTTCTTTATAATCCTCTTCTGTCAAGGTGCGGACTACTTTTGCCGGACGGCCCATAACGAGCGTATGAGGAGGAACCTTTTTTCCTGGAGGCACTAAACTTCCTGCGCCAACAAAGGCGTTTTCCCCGATTTCTGCACCGTCAAGAATAAGCGCACCCATTCCAATTAACGCCTTTTTCCTTATTACGGCAGAATGCAGCATCACTTGATGTCCAATCGTCACGTCATCTTCAATAATCAATGGCTTATTCGGGCTTTGATGCAGCATGGACTGGTCTTGAATGTTTACCCGTTTGCCGATTCTCGTTGGTGCCACATCCCCGCGAATGACCGTCTGAAACCAGACACTCGATTCCTCGTCAATCGTGACATCTCCGACGATGATCGCATCATGGGCAACATAGACGGAAGGATGGATGTCAGGTGATTTTCCTTTATATTCCCGGATCATACGTAATTCCCCCTAAAAATTTATTTATTTAAAAGATAAGTTAATACAGCTTTTACTTCTTTTGAATTGCTAACAAAAAGGGCGGATGATTCACCTGGTTAATAAAGCGATATTGGAGTACAGAAAATTTTTTCTGATCGAGTGCCATGCAATAATTCAAAACGGCTTCCTTTTCTTCTTTTCCCCCTTCATGGCCGTGGTAAACGACAATTACAACTAATTTATTCTTTTTTAGCCTGTTCAATATTGCATCAATGGCCGCAATGGTGGTGTCCGGTTTCGTAATAATTCTTTTGTCGCTTCTCGGCAAATATCCGAGGTTAAAGATAGCACCGCCAATTTCGTTATGTACGTATTTTTCCACATGTTCATGGCTGTCGTGAATCAGCGACACATTGGATTTGCCGTGTTTGGTTAGAAGAGCTTTTGTTTCCTGGTGCGCCTGTTCCTGAATGTCAAAGGCGAAAACATGTCCATCATCGCCAACCGTCTTACTTAGAAATAGCGTATCATTGCCGTTTCCGCAAGTGGCATCGATGACAGTTTCACCTCTTTCTACGGACTCTTCCAGCAATTGATGGGCAAATTGTAATATCCCTTTTAGCATCATTGAACCCCTTATCCTTTTTTTTGCATATTAGTATATCACATTTCATGTATAAGCTCGCTAAGTATTGACAAAGATAGTACTATTTCTTATAATTTCGATATAATAAGTCAACGACGATGCGAAGGAATAGTAGTAAATTTTTTCATGCATAGAGAGACAGTGGCTGGTGGAAACTGTCCATGGAAAATTTATGAACTCGCCTTCAAGTTGCAGGTGCGAATTTCAGTAGTTCCTGCCGCATATCTGCGTTACAGATTTAAGTGAACGCACTTAGCGTTAATTTGGGTGGTACCGCGGGAATAAAAGCTTCTCGTCCCTTGTAGGGATGAGTGGCTTTTTTTAATACTCGTAAAATGATTATTTTCAGGTTATGTACCCGAGAATTACATTAAAGGAGGAAATGGGTATGAGTTATGATCACCGTCAAATCGAGAAAAAGTGGCAAACATATTGGCTGGAAAATAAAACGTTTAAAACAGATACGTATTCGGACAAGAAGAAATTTTATGCATTAGACATGTTCCCGTATCCGTCCGGCGCCGGACTCCATGTCGGACATCCGGAAGGCTACACGGCTACAGACATACTGTCCCGCATGAAGCGGATGCAAGGGTATGAAGTGTTGCACCCGATGGGGTGGGATGCATTCGGATTGCCGGCAGAGCAATACGCCCTCGATACCGGCAATGATCCGGCGGAATTTACGAAAAAGAACATTGCTACGTTTAAACGGCAAATTCAGGAGCTAGGTTTTTCCTATGACTGGGACCGGGAAATCAGCACGACTGACCCGGAATATTACAAATGGACACAATGGATTTTCATTAAGCTGTATGAACACGGATTGGCCTATATTGACGAGGTGCCGGTGAACTGGTGTCCGGCGCTGGGCACGGTTCTTGCCAATGAAGAAGTTATTGACGGAAAAAGCGAACGGGGCGGACATCCGGTAATCCGCAAACCGATGCGCCAATGGATGTTAAAAATTACAGCCTATGCCGACCGTTTATTGGAAGACTTGGAAGAACTGGATTGGCCGGAAAGCATTAAAGAAATGCAGCGGAATTGGATCGGGCGGTCGGAAGGAGCAGAAGTAATCTTTACGATTGACGGTTATGACGATTCCTTCAAAGTATTTACAACCCGGCCGGATACGCTGTTCGGCGCCACGTATGCGGTGCTTGCACCGGAACATCCGTTAGTGCAAAAAATCGTAACGCCAGAACAAAAAGCGGCAGTAGATAAATATTTAGAAGAAGTGCAAACGAAATCGGACTTGCAGCGTACAGAGTTAAATAAGGAAAAAACCGGTGTCTTTACAGGAGCATATGCAATTAATCCGGTAAACAACAAAAAAATTCCGATTTGGGTAGCGGATTACGTATTAATGTCCTATGGTTCTGGTGCAATTATGGCAGTGCCGGCCCACGACGAGCGCGACTATGAATTTGCGACGAAATTTAATTTGCCGATTGTGGAAGTAGTAGAAGGCGGGGATATTTCCAAGGAAGCCTATACCGGCGACGGCCCGCATGTCAACTCGGACTTTCTGAACGGCCTAGGAAAAGACGAAGCGATTTCCCGGATGATTGATTGGCTGGAAGAAAACGGGAAAGGTGAAAGAAAGGTTACCTACCGTCTCCGTGACTGGCTATTTTCCCGTCAGCGCTATTGGGGAGAGCCTATCCCGATTATTCATTGGGAAGACGGTACGATGACGACCGTTCCGGAAGAAGAATTGCCGCTTCGTTTGCCGAAAATGGATAAAATTGAGCCTTCAGGCACTGGGGAATCTCCGCTTGCCAATAGTGACTGGATTCATGTCGTTGATCCGAAAACCGGCAAGAAAGGCCGCCGGGAGACGAATACAATGCCGCAATGGGCAGGCAGCTGCTGGTACTTCTTGCGGTTTATTGATCCGAAAAACCCGGAAAGACTTGCAGACTGGGATGCATTAAAACGATGGATGCCGGTTGATATTTATATTGGCGGTGCAGAACATGCCGTACTGCATTTGCTTTATGCCCGGTTCTGGCATAAATTCCTTTATGACATTGGCGTTGTTCCGACAAAAGATCCGTTCCAAAAACTATTCAACCAAGGGATGATTCTTGGCGAAAATAACGAAAAAATGAGCAAGTCAAAAGGAAATGTAGTAAACCCGGACGAAATTGTAGCATCCCATGGAGCCGATACATTAAGATTGTATGAAATGTTTATGGGGCCGCTGGATGCATCGGTTGCCTGGTCAACGAACGGATTGGACGGTGCGAGACGATTCCTCGACCGAGTATGGCGGTTATTCGTGAATGAAGACGGCACCTTATCCGAGAAAATCGTCGACCAGCCAAACCCAGAATTGGATAAAGTTTATCATGAAACAGTGAAGAAAGTTACCGAAGACTTTGAAAATCTTCATTTCAATACAGGAATTTCTCAGCTGATGGTATTTATTAATGAAGGGTATAAAGCAGACATATTGCCAAAAGAATATGTAGAAGGCTTTGTGAAGCTATTGTCCCCGGTTGCCCCGCATATTTGCGAAGAACTGTGGGAAAAACTTGGGCACAAAAAAACCATTAGCTATGAGCCATGGCCAACTTATGACGAAGCAAAGTTAGTCGAAAACGAAGTGGAAATCGTTCTTCAAGTTATGGGGAAAGTCCGCTCAAAAATCAATGTGCCAAAAGATATATCCAAGGAAGAGCTGGAAAAATTAGCTTTAGAGGACTCTGTCATGCAAAAATGGCTGGAAGGAAAAACAATCCGCAAAGTTATCGTTGTTCCTGGCAAGTTAGTAAATGTTGTTGCAAATTAATAGCGAAGCCCAGAAATGCATCGTTGCATTTTCTGGGCTTATTTATTTTTTGGAGCTGTTTTTCCATTCGGTTTGCAGGGCAATCCATTTCCCATTCTCGTAATACCATAATGTTTCAATCGTACCTAACCGGTCGGCAGGAGAAACACCGCTAATATGTTTATAGCTTTTTAATCCGTATCCTTTTCTGTCACTTAAATAGACAGGCTCGAAAAGAGCAATTCGATCAATCATAACTGAATTGGGGGACTTTATGACTTTTCCTCGTTTGTTATAAATGCCAAGCTGCACATAATCGATATCCCGGTCTTTCAATGAAAGGATTATTGGTTTGTCATGTGGGGAAAGATTTATTCGAACTTTATATCCATCCATAAACTCCCCTGTCACGTACGGCTGATTCGGCAGCGGGATAGGCTCTTTCTTATTATTGGCAAATGTAAATAATTCGTATTGGTACAGTCCGCGACTGTCATCTGCAGGACTTTGATAAAATACGTCTTTTATCCGATCATGGTTCAAATCGACAAACTGAATTGCCGGTTCATATCCGCCGCCAAAATGTACTTCCATATTACTATTATTGGCAGTCTGTATTTCTGTCCAGATCCGGTGATAATAATTTCCCCCATTGGAAAACAGTTCTCCTCTTAATAAAATATGGTCCTCTAATCCATCGCCTGTTATATCTTCTTCATATGTATGCAGCACGTCACCTTTACGGTTTCCTTCAGCATGGCTAATAAAAGGGATGAAAAGCAGCAAGATTAGAAACAAGAAGAAATTTTTCATTTTATTACTCCTTAGCCGTTATTAGTCTATTCTTTGTAATATTTTGCGGGCTATTCCATATAATTTATATTGGATATCATGCTTGTATCAGTTTTGGGAAAAACTTCCAACCGTATTGCCTTGACTTTAAGTGTGAAATCACGTAAGATATATCTTGCGCTTGAGAAAACGACAAAAAATTTATTTTTCTCTATAGACAAGCGCAGATTAACCTGATACAATATGTATCCCGTTGTTGAACAGGAATCAAAAAAACTGTTGACAACGAAAACTGAAGATGATATTATATAAAAGTTGCTAACGAGAAAGCATCAAATGATTTGCTCTTTGAAAACTGAACAAAACAACCTGTGCAGAGGGAAGAAGCAATGCTTCAATCCCCTGAAAAGAAACGCTAAGATAAATGAACGTTGTTCATTTAAACAAACTTTTTTTGGAGAGTTTGATCTTGGCTCAGGACGAACGCTGGCGGCGTGCCTAATACATGCAAGTCGAGCGGACAGAAGTTGGATGCCAGAGGTCAGAAGCTTGGACTTCTCGAGGAAGTTTGATTGTTCATCTATGAAGATGACTTTCATCTTACTTCCGGCTTCCGGCATCCGACTTCTGTTAGCGGCGGACGGGTGAGTAACACGTGGGCAACCTGCCTGTAAGACCGGGATAACTTGCGGAAACGTGAGCTAATACCGGATAATGATTTCTGCCGCATGACAGAAATCTGAAAGACGGCGCAAGCTGTCACTTACAGATGGGCCCGCGGCGCATTAGCTAGTTGGTGGGGTAACGGCCTACCAAGGCGACGATGCGTAGCCGACCTGAGAGGGTGAT
>NZ_BMEV01000056.1 GCF_014637175.1 Compostibacillus humi
CCGAATCGTCCTTCCATCGGTGCGAAACAAGGTTCGATCGTCGTGTACGCAGCTCATTCATCCGCCATTGGCAAACTAGCTAAGAGCTTTAGATAATACCCTGGCGTTTTTTTGGTTCTTGGTTTGTAGAACCGAACAAAAAACGCCAGGCACCAAGCGATGGTAATCGCGCGGTAGCCTAAGTAAGCGTACAAAAATAGAGTGCCGGAAATACTGGTGTGAGAAGGTTACCGAGAAAAGCTTGACACAAACTTTAACAAAAAATCCATTTTCTTTTTACGAAATCCGTTGTAAAATAACGATAGCAATTTAGAAAAGAGATGAATGATTAACATTATAAATAAAACAGAATTTAATAGGGAAGGCAAATGGTGCGCCACCAGTTCTTACTGGTTCTAGTGGGTTCGATTCCCACCCCGAATTTTTGTTGGCAACTTTAAATAAAAATTCGAGGGTGGGTCGTTCACTGGATTCCCAAAAGTGAAAACCCGCCTGTCAAGGAGGGTTTTTTTATGTTGAAAATACGTGAATTGCACGAGGTGCCGGTGCTATTTGAACTGATGACTCATCCGGAAGTATTCCCTTACGTCCGTCATAAAGCATATACGATTGATGAATTATATTTCATTACAAAGCAGACGATTGAAAAAGAAGAAAAGGGCGAATTAATTTCCCGTACAATTTTGGATGAATATTATCATCCGATTGGAACGATCAATTTATTTGATATTAAAGAAAACTACGGTTTTTTAGCAACATGGATTGGGAAAGATTATTTCGGCAAAGGATATAATCGCAGAGCAAAAGAGCAGTTTTTCGATGAAATATTTTTTACCACCCACATTGAGGTTATTTTTATGAAAATCCGGAAAACCAATGTCCGCTCGGCGAAAGCAGCTCTGAAGCTCCCATATGTTGCCTTTGGCAACGATGTGTATCCGGACATTTACCGGAAAATTAATGGAAATAGCGATGTATACGATTTGTTTATGATTACAAAAGAGCATTATACCTCATATAAACAATTTATTGCTATTGACAGCGAAGCCCAAGGTGAAGAAGTCTCCTGACTCCAAACCTTGGGTTTTTCTATTTCCGATGCATAAAGTGTCCTTGTTCGGACAAAATAATAGAAAAAGCGAGGGATGTCAATGGCAAAATACGATCCGAATCGACGGGAGAAAATATTAAACAAAACCCAGGAAGTACTGTATCAAAAAGAATTTAAGCGGGCTGACCGCGCCTATGAACAGGTTACGCAAAACCGAAACCGTACATAAGAGCTGGTAAAAACCAGCTCTTTTATTTTTATCAACATACTTATCCACAATAATCCACAAGCAGTGGATAGACTTGATAAATGCTTTTATATCAATGACAGCTTATCAACAGATAAATTCGAAAAAAATGTGGATAATGTGGACTAATAAAGGGAAAAGCGGAAAAATCACCTTTTCCCTGTGAATAAGTTTGTGAATAAATTGGATTACTTAATTCTGGACTTGGCAAGTCATTCCCGGCATAACAAAATAAAAAAGCTCTGCCAATTGATGGCAGAGACTATTCATGTTTGTCCCTTTGATCCTTTCGTAATCGTCCCGACTTCGCTACAGCTTCCCTTAATAAAAATTCAATATGGCTGTTTACGCTGCGGAACTCATCATGTGCCCATTTTTCGATAATCTCGTACAATTTCGGATCGATACGTAACGGAAAATTCTTTTTTTTAGCCATAAAAGCCCTTCTTTATTGGTAAAGTGATCCTGTATTAATAACCGGTTGAGTTCCATGATCCGCAACGATGGACACAAGCAGGTTATTGATCATTGCCACTCTCCGTTCGTCATCCAATTCTACGATACCTTCTTTTTCTATGCGCTCGATGGCATCTTGCACCATACCGACAGCCCCGTCAACAATCTGTTTCCGTGCAGCTATAATCGCCGATGCTTGCTGACGCTGCAGCATCGCCTGAGCGATTTCTGTCGAGTATGCTAAGTGAGTAATGCGTGCCTCCATTACCTCCACTCCCGCCACCGTAAGCCGGGATTGAACTTCTTGCGCCAACTCCTGTGCAACCTCTTCCGCATTTCCTCTTAGCGACATTTCATTATCAGTAAACGTATCATACGGATATTTCGTCGCCACATTCCGCAATGCCGTTTCACTCTGAATTTCCACGAAGCGCTCATACTGGTCCACGTCAAAGACTGCTTTGGCAGCATCTACTACTTTAAACACAATTACTGCAGCAATTTCAATCGGATTCCCGTTAATATCATTCACTTTCAAACGCTTGCTGTTAAAGTTGCGCACCCTTAAAGAAATTGTCCTGCGAATGGAGAATGGAATTGTTAACGTTATGCCTTCCCTGCGAATTGTCCCCATATACTTGCCGAGAAAAATAACGACGACCGACTGGTTAGGCTGTACCATCGTAATTCCGGTGCCGATGATAATGGCTAGGACGAGAAGAATCCCGCCTGGGACAAAGTTTTTCTGAATGAAGAAATATGCTGTTCCGGCAACTAAAAGCAGAATGATAAAAATCCCGACGAACCCATTTATTGACCAAGCTTTTCTTTCTTTAATCTCGTTCATAATGATACCACCTTCCTATCATTACTATATTATTATGATATCACTTTTACCTTTTTCTGTAAATAATAAACAGCAAATTTCCAAACCTTATTGGAAATTTGCTGTTTATTCAGGCTGCTCCGTCCAAATTATCAAAAGGATCCTTTTCTGTCATTACAAAGTAATTTTTGCCGTTGGTTGTAATGATAACATCTCCGAATATAGCAGTAGAATAAATATTTACATCCATTCTGTCTAAATTTTCGATAACCCTTTCCACAGGATGACCGTAATCATTGTCAGGACTATACGTTAGAATGGCTACTTTAGGGCTGACGTGCTTTAAAAAAGGAAGGGAAGTGCTCGTATCTGAACCGTGATGGGCAACTTTAATGATTTCTGATTGAATATTGCTTTTCTTTAACAGCTTCTTTTCCTGTTCCATTTCCACATCGCTCATAAGCAAAAAGTCGATATCCTTATAGCTGATTTTTAGTACGATAGCAGATTGATTATTATTTTTCTGACTTTCATAAGCATTTAACACTTCAATCTTAAGTTTAGAATCAAGTTTAATCTTTTGTCCTTCTTTGGCAACTTTTTTTGGAATATCCTGTTTCCTAATCTCGTTCATGTATTGCGCATAGGTTTTTGTTAAGTGGAACTTCCCGTTATCGATTATTTGTTTCACTTTAAAATTTTTCATGATGGGGATCAGTCCGCCAATATGGTCAAAATCCGGATGGGTGGCGATGACAAGATCAATCGTGTCAATTTCTAAGTCTTTTAAATATGAAGTGACCTTCTTTCCCGCCTCTTGCGGTCCCCCGTCAACGAGAATCGTTTTATTTCCAGGTGTCTGAATTAGAATACTGTCCCCTTGGCCAACATCAATAAAATGAACATTCATCGGCAGCAAAGGAGCACTTTCTGTCTGTGCAGGCAATGTGAATATCATTAAAATAACGGAACTAACGTACAGTAACGATTTCATGAAAAAACCGCCTTTTCTATCGTGTGACTATTAGTTTGGCACAGGAAAAAGCAGATTATGAACGATTGAAACGAATATTTCCGCATTCCTCTGGTGAAAAGGCCCCGATTCCTTTTTTGTCTCTTTAACGGACAAAGGAAAAGAAAAGGCGCGGCGCCTTCATTTAGGCACCGCGCTATTTCAATTCCATTATATTTTTCGGACTGTAATTTCTCCGGCTGTTACATCTACATGCACTTTTTCGACGGAATCCTCTTCTAAAATAAGGTCTGTCAGCTGGTCTTCAATTTTATCTTGGATGACCCGGCGCAGCGGCCTTGCCCCAAACCGTTTGTCATAACCGAGGCGAACGAGTTCCCGTTTTGCTTCTTCGGTAATCGTAATGGAAATATCGTTTTCTTCGACTGTTTCTTCGAGTTCGCGGAGCATGAGATCGACAATTTCCATTAAATGCTCTTCCGTAAGTTCATTAAATTGAATGATCGCGTCAAATCGGTTCAAAAATTCCGGTTTAAAGTAATCGCTTAAAGATTCTAATATGGAGACGGAATCATGAGCAGCTTTGTTAAAGCCAACGTTGATTTGTTTTACACCCGTTCCGGCATTGCTTGTCATAATGATAACCGTTTCTTTAAAGCTTACCGTACGGCCGTGGGAATCGGTTAAATGTCCATCTTCCATAATTTGCAAGAACATATTTAATACGTCCGGATGAGCCTTTTCCACCTCGTCTAATAAAACGATGGAATACGGATTGCGGCGCACCCGTTCTGTTAATTGGCCGGCTTCTTCATGGCCAATATATCCTGGAGGCGAACCGATAATTTTCGAGACCGAATGTTTTTCCATATATTCACTCATATCGAGACGGATTAACGCATCCCGGGATCCGAATAATTCTTCTGCTAATGCTTTCGACAGCTCGGTTTTTCCGACACCAGTCGGTCCGACAAAGAGGAAAGAACCGATTGGACGATATTTTGATTTCAAGCCAGCCCGGCTGCGGCGGATAGCTTTTGCCACTTTGTCCACTGCTTCATCTTGGCCGATGACTTTAGCTCTTAAATGTTCTGCTAGATTTTTCATTTTTTGCTGCTCTTCTGATTGCATTTTCGTAACCGGAATGCCGGTTTTTTCTTCTACAAGCAGTTGAATATCAGAAACATCAACATCGATCACTTTTTCTTTATCGTTTGCTTTCTCCAGTTGTTTTTGCAGCTGAATTTCCAGATACCTTAAATTTGCTGCCCGTTCGTAATCTTCTTTTTCAGCAGCTTGCTGCTTTTCCCTCGTAATCTCTTCTAACCGTTTTTTAATCGATTCCGAATCGCTTTGGGAATTCTTCAAGTTAAGCCGTGAACCAACCTCATCCATTAAATCAATCGCTTTATCCGGCAAAAAGCGGTCTTGGATATAACGATGGGACAGTGTAACGAAAGCCCGGATTGCTTCATCGGAATAACGGACTTCATGGAACTTCTCATAGCGATCTTTAATGCCTTGCAAAATTTTCACCGTATCTTCCAAAGAAGGTTCTTTGACGATAATCGGCTGCAATCGGCGTTCTAACGCTGCGTCTTTTTCGATTTGCCGGTATTCTTTTAATGTCGTTGCCCCGATTAATTGGAATTCCCCGCGGGCAAGGGCAGGTTTTAAAATATTTCCTGCATCCATTTGCGAACTTTCGGCTGTGCCGGCGCCGACAATAAGATGTATCTCGTCAATAAAGACGATGACATCCTTTCGCGCTTTCAGTTCTTCGATTAATTGTTTCATCCGCTGTTCAAACTGTCCGCGGATTCCGGTGTTTGCCACGAGAGACGCAACATCAAGAAGATAAATTTCTTTATTTAATAATTTCGCCGGTACGTTTCCTTCAATAATTCTTAATGCCAGTCCTTCGGCGATGGCAGTTTTACCGACACCCGGTTCGCCAATTAAGACCGGATTGTTTTTATTTCTGCGGTTCAACGTTTCAACTACCCGCTGAATTTCCTTATCCCGGCCGATGACAGGGTCAATTTCGTTGCGGCGGGCAGCATCCGTTAAGTTTTTGCCAAGCTGATCAATCAGCCCTTTTTTGCGATTTGGCTGACGCTGTTTCGTTTTTGTCCCTGTTCCTGTCCGGGCATCGCCATTTCCTTGGAAAAAGTTATTGCTGAACATTTCCCCTTGACCAAATGGGAATCCGGAGAAAAAGTCTGATTGATTAAAAATATGACCTTGGATTTCTTGAAAACAGTCACTGCATAAGTGTAATTCCATTTTCTGATGATTGATTTGCATCGATGCATTGACATTCGCTTCATTAACACCACATTTTTGACATTTCATCAATCATTCCTCCTTCAGGCTTATTAAGTATATATGACATGAACTATCGATTTGACTTTGACTATCTTTGACCTTCTGACTTTATTATACTCTGACCTTCTTTGACTTTCAAGTGTTTTTTCTATCTTTTTTAAAATTGTTTTAAATAAATAGTTAAACATAGAAAAAAATAAGATTGGCCAAAAGCACATCTGCTTTCTGGCCAATCCGTATTCAGCCGTTAGCTTTTCATTTTTTCCATTTCTCTTTGCCTTAGCTCTACCCTTCTGATTTTTCCGGAAGTCGTTTTTGGCAACTCCTCTATAAACTCAATCTCCCTTGGATATTTATACGGTGCCGTTAATTGCTTCACATGATCCTGCAATTCCTGCACGAGATTTGGCGATGCCGCTTTCCCATCTTTTAAGACGACAAAAGCTTTGACAATACTGCCGCGAATTTCATCCGGACTGGCAACGACAGCACACTCTTGAACATCCGGATGTTTCACCAGTGCATCTTCCACTTCAAAAGGACCGATCGTATATCCAGAGCTGATAATAATATCGTCCTTTCTACCTTCAAACCAGAAATATCCGTCCTCATCCTTTTTCGCAAGGTCCCCCGTAATATAATAATCTTTTACCCGGGAAATTTTCGTCCGTTCTTCATCCTTATAATATTCCTTAAAAAGTGCTGGACTGTCTATCTTTACGGCTACGTTGCCAACTGTTCCCGGCGGAACCGGATTTCCTTCGTCGTCCACAATTTCCACTTCATTTCCCGGGGTAGGTTTGCCCATAGATCCTGGTCTTACTTCCATATCTTTCATAACGCCAAGCAGCAGCGTATTTTCTGTCTGGCCATATCCGTCACGAACTTTGATGCCGAAATATTTCTGAAACGTATCGATGACTTCCACATTTAAAGGTTCGCCAGCAGATACAGCGCTATGAAGGGCAGCCAAATCGTAGTCACCTAAATTTTCCACTTTCGCCATGATGCGATATTCAGTTGGTGTACAGCAGAGCACATTTATCTTTTTATCTTGCAGCAATGTCAAATATTTTTTCGGTTCGAATTTACCGTAGTAAACGAAGCCTGTCACTCCCATTCCCAGTACGGATAAAAACGGGCTCCAGATCCATTTTTGCCATCCCGGACCAGCGGTAGCCCAAACTAAATCGCCTTCACGTACGCCTAGCCAATTTTTTGGTGCAGTCCGCAAATGGGCATATCCCCATGCGTGGGTATGAACGACCCCCTTTGGATTCCCTGTTGTGCCGGATGTATAGGATAAAAAAGCCATATCATCTCGTGCTGTCGATTCCATTTCCAATTCTTCAGAGGCGTTAGCCTTTAACTCATCCAAATAATGCCACCCATCAACCGGTTTTCCGATGACAAATTTTATCAGCTGATTATATTCCTGAATATCTTTATACTGGTCCACAAACGGATAGTAGCTGACAACCGCCTTTACTTCCCCATGGCTTATCCGGTATTGAATATCTTTTGTCCGCAGCATTTCTGAACTAGGTATAACGACAATGCCCAACTTTAAAGCGGCTAAATACGTTTCATATGCTTCAATTAAGCGGGGAACCATTACTAAGATTTTATCGCCTTTTTTCAGTCCATAATTTTTGAAAACGTTTCCAATTTTATTTGTGTTTTTAATTAGGTCCGGGTAGGAAATCTCTTTCCTATTGCCAGCTTCATCTTCCCAAATTAGTGCGGTCCGCTGCAAATCGTCCTTATACTTTTCCACTTCCTTGACAATATTGTACTCGTATGGCGCTATTAAGTCTTCCCTTTTCAAATTATCCCTCCATTCCGCTTTTTCTATTTTATATATTATCACAAAATTCAATATATACGTATTAGTCAATTATTAAGTTTCGTAATTTAGTAATAAAGTTGCTGGATTTTTCGCGGAAATATAGGATAAAAGATTGCTTTACATAAAGCTTCTAAACTATACTAATGGTATGATATAGTAAGTTTTTACTGTTGTTAACTAAAGAAGGTGACATATCATGTCCATTGAAAAAATGGTGTTAGACAACTCTCCTTTCCTTATTTTCCTATTGAAAGTGGGAAAAAACCTCGAATTATACTACGAGTATTTTAACCAAAAGGCAATGAGAGAAACTGGCTTTACAAAGGATATTATAGGGAAACGAATACAGGACGTATATGAGAAGAAAAAAGCAAACTATATGTATCACCAATGTCACGAAGCAATCTTCCAAGCAAAACACATCGTATTTCAAGATTCCTATATCAATCCTTCAGACATAACAATTTACACAGAAACAAAATTAACCCCTATATATGATCGTGATACAAAACAATGCACCCATATTTTAGCTGTCGTGAAAGATGTTACTGAGGAACGGCTTATCCGGCTGGAAAACAAGAAAGCGAATGAGAGATTAATAGAACGGGAACAGCATTTCCGCATCATTGCTGAACACGCTCACGATTTAATTACTCTCCTTGATAATAATGAACAGATAATGTACATTTCTCCATCCCATAAACGAATATTAGGATTTTCGCAGCAGGAATTAATCGGCAAACATTACTTGCAAACCGTCTATCCGGAAGACCGCAGATTAGTAGAAGAAAAAATTAAGCTTGCAATCCGGAGCAACTCATCCTTTAAAATTCAGTTTCAAAAAATGCATAAAACAAAAAAATGGATTTTTGTTGAAGTATCAGGAACTCCTGTCTATGATGAACAGCGGCAATTCGTTCACATGGTATTAGTCACACGGGACATTACAAAACAAAAAGAGTATGAATCCAAATTGGAGTATCTTGCTCATCACGATACGCTAACAGGCTTGCCGAATCGCTATCATTTTAATGAAGCATTAAAAAAGGCAATTACCCAATACGAAAAGCAAAAAGAAGGATTGGCCATTTTGATGGTGGACATCGATAATTTCAAAGACATCAACGACCAGTTAGGTCACGATGTAGGTGATATGGTTATTGAGCAATTTGGGAAAAGATTAGCCGGATGTTTGCGGGGGGATGATTTAGGCGCCCGTCTCGGCGGTGATGAATTTGCCATAATTCTGTCAGGAATCAGCAAACAAAATGACGCTGTCAACATCGCAAAGCGAATCCACCAGGAAATAACGAGTAAACCGTTTTCTGTCGAGGAACAGGAAATTCCGGTTACCATAAGTATAGGAATTGCTCTCGTTTCAGCGGATAAAATCAATGAACTTGCCCTAATGAAAATTGCCGATATGGCCTTGTATGAAGCAAAAAATTCAGGAAAAAACGGGATGCGCATAAAAACTGCATAACACAAAATAGGTTCTGATCAACATTCCATGATTAGAACCTATTTTTTTGATATTATTCAATACTTCGCCACAACGTTAATGAAGCGAAGCTGCGGTACGGTTCCCAGCCGGAACTGAATGCTTCTAATTCTTCTATTGTCGGCTTGCGCTCAAGTCCGAAATATTGTTTGACTGCATTTTGAATCCCAATGTCTGCCTTCGGAAATAAATCTTCCCTGCCTAATCCGAAGAGCAGCCAGTTTTCCGCTGTCCACGTGCCAATCCCTCTTATTTTGACCAGTTCTTTAATCACTTCCTCATCGGCCTTGTCTTTTAATTCTTCCAAATTTAATTCTCCAGCGGCAATTTTTTTGGATGTATCTATGACGTACTCCGCTTTCCTGCCGCTAAATTGCAGCTTGCGCAAATCCTCCACCTGCAAATTGGCTATTTTTTCCGGCGTCGGATAAAACCAGACCCCGTCCACCTGTTCGCCAAACTGTTCAATAAATCTCGTCGTCAGCACATAGGCAAATTTCATATTCAGCTGCTGATGAATAATCGTTTTCATTAGACAATAGTATAAATCAAAATCCCGGACAATTGGAGTTGCAGGATAATCCCGAAATAGCTTATCCAAATTTGTCTGCTGAAAATGGCTTTGAATCTTTTCCAATTCCCTGTCCCATTGAAACAAGTCAAATATACGGGAAATGATTTGATCTTTATATTCTTCGCTGTCACTTCGCACGATAAAAGACGGTTCGGCCGTAGTTCCGATAGCCTGTACGGTTACGATATGATAATCACCATCAAATACAACGGGAATTTTAACTAATCTTTCATCCCGTTGAAGGGAAATCATAGGGTCATAAGACAGACGATATAGCGTATAGTCAAAATCGTACATCGTATGCAACTCAATCTTTTCTTCCCACATCTTTCCTGCCTCCTTTTTCATTTACTATATCAGGAAAAGAGGATGATGTAACGTATTCCCGGCGGAATCGAGATGAAAATATTTATGGATAATATATGGTTGGCAGCAAAAATAAAAAAGCGAGATTTCCTCTCGCTTTACATCCCCAACATCGATTCGGGCAGCAGATTTTTCATTAATAAATCGTCTAAACTGCCAAATTTGTACCCTTCTTTTTTCAGTTCATGGATGACCTTTTCCAGGGCAAGAGCATTGTCCTCGGAAACAGCATGAAGCAAAATAATCGCTCCAGGATGGATGTTGGTCATAATCTGTTCATAGGCATAATGCCAGCCCTTCTGTTTGTTTACTTCCCAATCGATAAAAGCCAATGACCAAAAAACGTGAATAAGCCCCAGTTCATTTGCCCATTGCAAAGTCCGTTCATTGAACATTCCCCTTGGCGGCCGAAGGAATTTTATTTCCTTCTGATCAGAAACTTCTGCCACCGCTGCTTCTAAATCTTCCAATTCCTTTTTCATCGCTTCTTTCGATATCACTGTAAAATCCGGATGGTGATAAGAATGGTTTCCAATAATATGTCCTTCATCCACCATCCGCTTCACTAAGTCGGGACTGCTTTCGACATAATGTCCGGTAACGAAAAAGGTTGCCGGAACGTTCTCCTTTTTAAGCACGTCTAAAATTTCGTCGGTATATCCTTGTTCATAGCCGTTATCAAAGGTAAAATAGACAACTTTATCTCCAGATAAATCGGCATAATAGGCTCCGTACTTTTCCAGCACTTGCTGATATTTGCCAACATCTGGAACTTGATGATTTGCATTTTTCTTATAACCCCAGCCGTACCCATACACTTCTATCGGGAACGGATGAATCAATAATAGAAAAAAGGCAAGGAAAATAAGAGCAGGAATTATCTTTTTCATAACAACCTCCTATTTATCCTTACCTTACCCGCAAATATCTTTAATTATTCTTACAACAGAATGGCCGCAACCCAGCCAAAGAGGATTAACGGAATATTAAAATGAATAAATGTCGGAACACAAGTATCCCAAATGTGGTTATGTTTCCCGTCTGCATTTAATCCGGAAGTGGGACCAAGTGTGCTGTCTGATGCGGGTGAACCTGCATCTCCTAATGCACCGGCAGTACCAATTAATGCTGCCGTTCCTATCGGCGAAAATCCTGCTGCGAGACAAATCGGTACGTAAAGAGCTGCCAATATCGGCACTGTTCCAAAGGAAGAACCGATTCCCATCGTTACAACTAACCCGACGAGCAATAGTATAAAGGCGATAAACGCTTTATTGTCCTGTAACATGCCGGAAGAAACTTCCACCAATGCAGTAACGGCACCCGTTTCTTTCAGAACATTCCCGAAACCGGAAGCAGCGAGCATAACAAATGCAATGGATCCCATCATTTTTACACCGTCGGCGATTACTTCGTCCCCTTTTTTATAAGGGATAACGAGAAACACAAACATCGATATTAAACCGGCTAAAGCGCCGATAACTAAACTTTCGGTAATAATTTGCGCAGCAAACGCAATAATGATGGACAGTATCGTTAAAGCATGATTTCTATTAAATGCGACAACATCCTTTTTCACTGCCTCTGTACTGATAGTTGCAGCTCCTCCGGCACCAGGAATCGCATCCCGTTCTTTCCGGTAAGTAAAAAATACAGCAATGAGCAAGCCGATGACCATACCGAGACCTGGGATAAAAAGGGATTTGGCGATTTCTCCCATGGTAATCTCAGCCCCGCTTTGTACCATCTCATCGTAAATAATTCTGTGGAAAATGAGTCCGTACCCAGCCGGAATCATTATATAAGGCGCTTTTAAGCCAAAGGTTAACGCCGTTGCCACCGCACGGCGGTCTAACCGCATTTCATCGAACAGCTTCAACAATGGCGGAATTAAGATCGGAATAAAAGCGATGTGCACAGGTACCAAGTTTTGTGACAATGACGCAGCGCCAGCTATAACTAGCACCATCATCGTCTTTTTTCCTGTTAAAATCCGGATTAAGTAGTTTACTAGAATTGCAGTAATTCCTGTGTAGCTAATGGCTACAGCAAAAGCTCCAAGCAGAATATAGCTTAATGCTGTATTTGCTTGGCCGCCCATCCCGCTCACAAATAAATCAATGGAATCCAATAGCGACAATCCTGACATTAATCCGGCAGTTACTGCTGCGGCTATAATTGCAATAATAACGTTTACCCTAAGCAAACTTAGAATCGTCATTACAATGACCGATACGACAACGACCCATTCCATAATTTATTCTCCTTCTCCTGCAATCTTTCTTTAGTACTTTACCATAATAGTGTATTAAAGACAAGGCGTCAACACTTTTATGCTAAAAAAGCTTAGGATGGAACATTTTCTTCAAAACAAACCACATTGAACTGAACTTCTTCAGATAAAAAACAAGCGGAAAGGCTCTTCCGCTTGTCCTTGTCCTTACTTTAATTGGAATGAAAAGGAGACATGATCTTGTATCGGTATCCAACCGCCAATTCCTTGTTTTGTTACGTTTTTGATTACGAGCGACTTATTGGAACCTTTTAAGGAAAGGTACACCTCCCCAAAAGTAACTTGTCCTTTTTCATTTACAGCGGGAGCGTATGCTTGTAAGGTGGCATATTTTTTCACCGGAACATCATATGAGTTATCCTTTTTAGTATTTTTGCCGATGATAGACGTGAAGGCTAAAGGCAAATTTGTTTTCTCTTTAGCGGCAAGGAGCATCATTTTCTTTACATGGTCAGGACTGTTAATCTTATTCGTTAACGCACCCTTAATTTCTTTTTGCTCCTGCTGGATATAGTTCATTTTTTGGGGAACTTCCCCGCTAATATTATTAATTTCGTTCGTATTTATTTTTTGAAATTCCCAATTAATTGCCGTTTCCGCCGATTCATAATTTAACGCCCATCTTCCTAAATAAACCATGCCGCGATAACCGATGGCAATAGGGGATGGCTGTAAAGATGTTTCATTTAACATTTTGATTAATTCGGGATTTTCAATCGGGATTTCCAGTTCGTCTAATAATTCCTTCGTTAATTCACTCGGCTCTACCACTTCCAAATCGGCCGTCGAATTGGGATACGTATTTTCCTTTGCTATATTTAAGACATGACTTGGGACTTCATAGGGGTCCTTATCTTTCTTGTCCTGTTTCTCTTCAGCTATACTTGTAATGGGGAAAATGGTGATGAATAGACAAAGCATGAATATGACAGTAGTGAATTTCTTCATCAATCCCATTCCTTTCGTTTTCTCCTATTTTTTTCTAATTGAAAGGAAATATACGCTTTGATTGCTCCTTGCAATCTTTTCCAGTAAGTGAAATTGCTATTTTGCCAAAAAAACTTTACAGTTGGTAATGAACAACGCGAGAAAGGGATACGTATGCATTCAGATAATATTAGATTTTGGATTTTAATCTCTCTTATTACCATTTCCGGATTTTCCCAAGGAATGTTGCTTCCTTTAATTGCAATTATATTGGAACAAAACGGGATTTCTTCCTCTGTCAATGGATTGCACGCAACAGGAATATATTTAGGAATCCTCATCGCTTCTCCTTTTATGGAAAAACCGTTGCGCAAATTTGGTTTCAAACCGATTATTTTGGCGGGCGGATTGCTCGTTATAATTTCTTTTTCGCTCTTTCCTTTTTGGCAGGCATTATGGTTTTGGTTTATGTTGCGGGTAACAGTCGGTATTGGAGACCAAATGCTTCATTTCGGGATTCAAACATGGATTACAACAACAACGCCAAAGGAAATCAGGGGAAGACGAGTAGCCTATTACGGGATGTTTTTCGGCTTAGGCTTTGCCATTGGCCCGGTGATGACACGGTTCCTGGAAGTACATATTGCTCTTCCTTTTATTCTTTCAGCTATATTAAGTGCGCTTGTATGGTCTCTTATGCTTTTTGTCCGTAATGAAATGCCGGAAGAAGGCAGCCAGGAACTACATCGAGCAAATTCCGTCCACCGCTTTGTTCAAACGCTGAAAATTGCCTGGGTCGCCCTTTTGCCCGGCTTTGCCTACGGTTTTTTAGAATCTGCACTCCATAGTATTTTTCCGGTCTACGGATTGCGAATCGGCCATAATATCAATTTACTCAGCTTCATTATTCCCTGCTTTGCCTTAGGGAGCTTGATTACCCAAATTCCGCTGGGGATATTAAGCGACCGAATCGGGCGGAGAAAAACATTGCTTTACATACTGTCTGGGGCAATGATTACATTTGCCGCAGCTGCATTTTTTGAACAGTCCGCTCTTGCATTATTTGCCGCATTTACAATCGCCGGCATGCTCGTCGGTTCGCTCTATTCTTTAGGAATGGCGTTTATGACGGACATGTTGCCAAGTTCGCTGCTGCCTTCAGGAAATATTTTAATCAGCATTTTATTTAGTATCGGCAGCATATCCGGACCTTTTCTAAGCGGGTTATTTTTAGATTTGCTGCCAGATGCATCCTTTTTTATTTTAATTGCGTCGATGCTGTTTATCGTATTTTTATCCATATTATTTGCAAAACAAAAGCCCGTCAGCTGACTTTTTTTCATTGACAGTACCCCGAGATATGATATTATTAAAATAAATTACCAGTTTATAATCATTATAATATAAATATAATTATTATATTCAACGTGGATGTGTTGGATAATAATGATATTCATTCTCAATTATAGGGGGGAAATGAAAATGTTGGCTGAAAGTGAGGCCGGAAAATTATATAAAAAAGAAGATTCAGCGAAAGGAAGCATAATTCCTTTTAGGGAAAAAATAAAAGAACATTCCGAACTCATTGCTGCACTTCTCAGCGGAACGATTATTTTAATTACGTGGTTATTGGAAAGCTATCTGTCAGAACCATTATGGATTGTATTACACCTAATCGCCTTCGGTATCGGCGGATATGCGAAGGCGAAGGAAGGCATTACGGAAACAATCCGGACAAAAAAGTTAAATGTAGAAATGCTCATGATTTTTGCTGCAATTGGTTCGGTCCTTATCGGCTATTGGACGGAAGGTGCAATCCTAATATTTATTTTCGCCTTATCCGGAGCATTGGAGACGTATACAGAAAATAAAAGCACGAAAGCCATCTCATCCTTAATGGAACTGCAGCCGGAGGAAGCAATTCTGTTGAAAGATGAACAGGAAAAAGCAGTTCCGGTCGCTTCACTAAAAATAAATGATCTTATTTTAGTTCGCGCAGGGGAGCGTATTCCTGCCGATGGTATCATCGTCAAGGGATCTACCGCGATTGATGAAAGTGCGATTACTGGTGAATCGATGCCTGTTTCCAAGGGGCTGGAGGAGGAAGTGTTTGCCGGTACCGTTGCATTAAACGGAACGATAACGGTACAGATTACAACAAAACCGACGGAAACATTATTTCAAAAAATTATTCAGATGGTACAAAGTGCACAGGAGGAAAAATCCCCTTCTCAGCTATTTATTGAACGGTTTGAAGGGATTTATGTCAACGTCGTTCTAATCGCTGTTGCTGTCATGATGTTTCTCCCCTATCTTGCTTTTGGATGGACTTTATCTGAAAGTATTTACCGGGCAATGGTGCTTTTAGTTGTTGCATCTCCATGCGCTCTCGTCGCTTCCATATCTCCTGCAACGTTATCGGCTATTTCCAACGCAGCAAGGAAAGGTGTATTATTTAAAGGCGGTGTCCATTTAGAAAATCTTGGCCATATCCGTGCAATCGCTTTGGATAAAACCGGAACGTTGACGAAGGGAAAACCGGAAGTTACCGATGCATATTTTTTAAACGATGCGATGAAAGAAGAAATATTACGGATCGTCGGAGCAATGGAAAGGGAATCTACCCATCCGTTGGCCAAAGCTATTTCAACCTATGCGGCACAACAATTAGGAGTCCATCCCCAAACTGAAATTCTCGATATGAAAACCGTCAGCGGCTTCGGCATTACCGCCATCGTTCAAGGGAAAACATGGAAAGTCGGCAAAATGGATTTTGTCGGAGAAAAAGAAGCGGGTAATTTCCACGAAGGAATTTATCGTAAGCTGGCCGGGGAAGGGAAAACAGTTGTATTTGCGAAACAGGAAGAAAAAATTGTGGCAGTCTTCGCCTTAATGGATACCGTAAGAGAATCAGCGAAAAGGGCCATTTCATCTTTGAAGGCGGCGGGGATAACGCCAATCATGCTTACGGGAGATCACGATATAACGGCAAAGGCGGTTGCTGATGAAGCAGGAATACAACATTACCGGTCCAACTGTTTGCCTGAAGATAAAGTCAACTATATTAAAGAATACCGAAAGCAGTACGGAAATATTGCCATGGTTGGAGACGGCATTAATGATGCCCCGGCTCTGGCAAGCGCAAACTCTGGCATTGCCATGGGAGAAGGAACGGATGTTGCATTAGAAACCGCCGATATTGTACTGATGAAAAATGATTTGCATCGGATTGCGAAATCTATCCAGCTGTCAAAACGGATGAACCGGATTATTAAACAAAACATCCTCTTTTCCGTCAGTGTCATCATCATACTTATTTTAACAAACTATTTCCAGATCATTGACCTGCCTTTAGGGGTAATAGGTCATGAAGGAAGTACGATTCTAGTCATATTAAACGGCTTACGGCTCTTAAAATAGCGGCATCAGCCGCTATTTTCTTTTTCCTCCTTTTATTTGGGACAGGAAGGCGTTGAAGGCCCCTCCCAGCATAATGATCAAACCGAATAAATAAAACCAAATCATGAGGATAATGATCGTACCTAAACTGCCATAATTAGCGGAATAATTAGCAAGGCTATTTACGTAAAACGAAAAGCCGTAAGAAACAATTTGCCATAGACCGGTAGCAATTATCGCTCCCCATACCGCGTCCCGTATTCGAATCCATTTGCTTGGGGCCAGTTTATACAAAGCGAGCAAGACGATAAAAAAGATGATCGTCGAAAGGAGCCACCGCAACATTTCCCAAACTTCGAGAAATCTTTCGGATAGCCCGAAGAAGGCAAAAATGTGGACTCCGATGATTCGTCCAAATACAGGCAGCAACAATGCAATGATGATGACAAAAATCATTGCGATTGTCAGAACAACGGCTATAAAGCGGTTAAACAAAAAATGACGTGTTTCCTCAATCTGGTAAATTTTGTTGAACGCTCTCATGATGGCGTTAATGGCATTGGATGCTGCCCATAACGTACCAATAGCCCCGAGGGAAAGCAAACCTCTGCTATTTGCATGAATTAACTGATCCATATTCGTTGTAATTAAATCTGTAATTTCTTCTGGAGCATAATAGCCGATTATTGTAACGAGAATGTCGTGGTCCAATGGCAAAAGTCCGATTAAATTCATGATGAATATTAAAAAAGGGAATAAAGAAAGCAGAAAAAAATAGGCCAGCTGGGCGGATAAACCGAAAACATCCGCCTCCTCCAACCTGTTCATTAACGCTTCTAACAATGCTTTAAACCTTCCCATGCCTTCTTCTCCCTATCTATAAAAAAATCGGCCTTTGCGCCGATTTTTTCTTCTATTGCTAATATAAGCACTGATTTAATTTTTATTCGTAAATTTATTAATCGTATCCTCCACTTGCTCAATGGCATTAATGGCGTTTTCCGCACCGGAGGAGACTGTCCGGTTGAATTGTTCTACGGTTGCTTTCAGGCTTTCGATCGCTTCAGCCGGATGTTTTAAATAATATGTAGAATCGTTTTTCAATGCACTTACCTTATCTTTTGCATACTCCCTCGTTTCTTCGTCAAGCAATGCAATAGCTCCGCCCGTCAGAGCGCCTAGCAAAACACCTGTAATCAGTCTGCGTTTACCCATTTAACATCTCTCCTTTATGTAAGTGAATGATCTTCTTTTATTCGCTGCAATAAATGTCTGCAGCCCTCGGAAATCAATTGGTACGTATAGTCAAACTTCCCTGTGTAATAAGGGTCTGGCACATTCGGTTCCAGCGGATTTTCGACAAAATCCATCAGCTTAGCAATAACCGGACCGTTCTCTTTTTTGCGGATGCGATGAAGCGAATCGATATTTTCATCGTCCATTGCAATAATGTAATCGAATTCATCCCAGTCTTCACGCTGTACTTGCCTTGCTACAATTCCGTCATACGGAATATTTTCCCTTTTTAGCACTTCTCTCGTACCATGATGCGGCTTTTCACCAACATGCCAGCCGCCGGTTCCTCCCGAGTCTACTTCAATTTTATCAGATAAGCGCTCCTTTCTCACCATTTCTCGAAAAACTGCTTCTGCCATCGGGGATCTGCATATATTTCCTAAACAGACAAACAGAACCCGTATCATTCCATCCCACCTCCCGACAAAAAATTAGGAGAAAAAATGTTGTACATCTCTTCACTTTTATGAGACAGCGCTTATTTCTGCTTTACAAAAAAACAGTTTGTTTTAACACTATTATAAGCAAGTTTGAGACTTAAGAGCAAAGAATATTCTCCCATAAATTGAGAATATTTTCACAGATTATAGTAAATATTGTCTGTCATTTTAATAGATTATATTATTTATTTCTTGACAATTTTGTGATTTTTTAGGAACATTTAAATATACAAAAGGAGGGAGAAACATGCTAGATATCATCAATAAGGTAAGCAGCTTTGTTTGGGGACCGCCAACGTTAATTCTTCTTGTTGGAACCGGCCTGTACTTGACATTCCGTCTTGGCTTTTTGCAAATTCGTACACTCCCCTACGCGTTAAAATTAGCCTTTAGTCCATCAAAACAAGATCGAAAATCTAAAGGGGATATTAGTCATTATGAAGCATTATCTACAGCAATGGCCGCCACAGTCGGTACGGGGAATATCGTCGGTGTAGCAACTGCGGTAGTTCTCGGTGGTCCAGGTGCAGTCTTAT
Organism: Compostibacillus humi; assembly: GCF_014637175.1. Taxonomy (GTDB): domain Bacteria; phylum Bacillota; class Bacilli; order Bacillales; family Amphibacillaceae; genus Oceanobacillus; species Oceanobacillus humi. Next base: position 19,063 of record NZ_BMEV01000056.1, read on the forward strand.
GGATGTGGATTACTGCTTTAGTTGGAATGGCGACAAAATATTCAGAAGCGGTTCTGGCGGTAAAATACCGAGTAGAAAATAGTCGTGGAGAAATGTCCGGCGGACCGATGTATTATATTGAACGGGGACTTAAACAGAAGTGGCTGGCAGTACTATTTGCAATTTTCGGTTCAGTCGCTGCTTTTGGAATTGGAAATATGGTTCAGTCCAACGCTGTAGCTGGCGCAGTGAATGATACTTTCAACATCCCTACATGGATAACAGGCATTATTTTAACTGTCCTCGCAGCAGTAGTTATTATCGGTGGTATTAAAAGTATTGGAAAAGTTACTGCTTTTCTAGTTCCAATTATGGCTTTATTTTATGTTATTGCTGGTTTAATTATCATGATTCTTAATTTAGATCTTATACCTGCAGCAGTTAGTTTGATTCTCAATGATGCTTTCACAGCCCAAGCAGCTGGTGGAGGTTTATTAGGTACCGTTATACGTTGGGGGGTTGCCCGTGGTGTATTTTCAAACGAAGCCGGTCTCGGTTCAGCTCCTATTGCAGCGGCAGCAGCAAAAACGGATTATCCTGCACGCCAGGCGCTTGTATCTATGACTCAAGTCTTTATTGATACGATTATTGTCTGTTCCATTACTGGCATTACGATTGTTATGGCAAATATGTATACGAACACAGACTTAAACGGAGGAGATTTAACAGCAGCTTCCTTTGCTCATTTCTTAGGAAATAGCGGTTCGTTAATTGTAACGATTGGAATTATCCTCTTCGCTTTTTCAACGATGATTGGCTGGTCCTATTACGGAGAGAAGTGCTTCTCTTACTTATTTACTGATAAGGCCATCCTTCCTTATCGTATCGTCTTCGTAATAGCGATATTCATCGGGGCAGTACAAGCGCTTGATGTCGTTTGGGGAATTTCTGATATTTTCAACGCGCTGATGGCTATTCCAAACTTAATAGCACTTCTCGGTTTATCAGGAGTTGTAGTATACGAGACGAAGAAATTTATGAAAGTTGCTAATGAAGAAAGAGAACAAGAAAAGGCCAAATCAGTTTAATCTAATTTTCTGCTTGAAAACGCTATCAACGTAAAAAAGTGGAGTGCTGTCACTCCACTTTTTTACGTTAGAGGCTGAATGCATTTGACATCATTATTTTTTGCAGCATTAACATAACTGCTTACATTATAGGCGGTCAGCTCTTCCGTATGTAACGTATCAAGAAATGTCTTGGCTTTTTCCGATGGAATTTTCACGGGGGCAATCCATTCATCCTCTTTTTCCTTTGGAAGGATAATCGGCATGCGGTGATGGATTTCCTTCATAAAGCCATTTGCTTCCTTTGTTAAAATCGTACATGTAAATAATGTATTCTCACCCTGTTCCCATTTGTCCCAAAGTCCAGCAAAGGCAAATAATTTTCTCCCTTGCAGCTGGATTCGTTTTGGCTGTTTTTCAGATTCGGTCTTTTTCCATTCATAAAAACTGTCTGCTACAATTAAACAGCGCTTGCTTTCCATCAGCTTCCGGAAGCTTGGTTTCACATGGGCGGTTTCACTGCGGGCATTGATCATTTTATATCCGATTTTTTCATCTTTTGCCCAGGAAGGAACAAGTCCCCAGCGCAAATATCCTGCTCTTTTTTCCTTTCCATTATGGATAATTGCAAGAACCCGTTGACCTGGAGCAATATTGTAGCTCGGTTCATAATCTGCAATTTCCCCTTCTAGCCCGAATTCATCTAAAATCTCTAACTCATCTGCGAGCAACGTATACCTGCCGCACATTTATACCCCTCCTAAAAAATACTAAAGTCCCACTGATTGGAAATGTGTCTAAGCAGCTTAATCCCCGCCAGGCTGTTTCCCTGGGAATCTAACGCCGGACCATATACACCAATGCCGCATCCGCTAAGGAAAGGAAGTTCATTGGCGCGGGCCCTCGGGGGAACGACAGCAATAATTCCACCGGACACTCCGCTTTTTGCCGGAATCCCTACATAGGCGGCGAATTTTCCTGATGCATCATACATTCCGCAAGTGAGCATCAATGATTTGACGAGTCTTGCAATTTGTCTCGGAATTATTTCCTTCCCTGTTTTTAAGTCTTCCCCGTCATTTGCAAGAATCTTCCCCATCGTTGCCAGGTCCTGGAGGGAGATTTCTATGGAGCATTGCTGAAAATAAGTGTCTAACGTCAGCTCCAAATCCGACTCAAGGGCGCCAATTTCTAATAAGTAGTAGCCGATTGCCCTATTCCTCACCGACGATTCTTTTTCTGACTGATAAACTTCTCTGTTTACTTTTGGCCGATAGCCCAGCATTTTTTCAAATAATTCATACAGGGGTTCTAATTTTTCCTCTGGTGTACTTCCGTCCAATAAGGACGTGACACTTATTGCTCCTGCATTAACGAAAGGATTGAACGGTTTTTCCACTTTTCCCATTTCCAGATGCATAATTGAATTAAAGGCTTCCCCTGTCGGTTCCACGTCGACCCGGTTCAAAACATAACTAATGCCCCTCTGCATGCAGGCGGTGATGAAAGTAAACACTTTAGAAATACTTTGAATGGAAAAAGGGATGGATACATCCCCCGACTGAATAGTTATCCCGTTATTTCCGGAAATGACAATTCCTAAATGACTCGGATTCGCTTTTTTTAAAACAGGAATATATGAAGCCACTTTTCCTTCCTTTGTATGTTTCCGGTAAAAAGCTACCCAATCGTCGACATACTTCTGCAGCCATTCTTCCGATAATTTTGTATGCCGGTTTACTGCACCTTGTACCACAAATACCGTCCTCCTCACTTCACGCTAATTATAAAAAAAAGAGCTGTATGATATGCTGAGCTCTTTATACATGGACTTCTTCCGTATGATCTTGTATATCTGTATTATTCCTTTCAGCAGCATTTGGCATACCCTCTTCCACAATCTTCTGAACGCAGGCAGCCAATTCGGCACTTTTCATCGCGGCATAAGTTTCCGGAAAAATCGGATCGTGAATCGTCATATAAATTTTTGAAGACTGAATACGGCCATTTTTTTCCTCAAAAATCGGGTAAGTTCCATCAATCGAGACAGGGACAATCGGCACCTTCGCTTTTATGCCAAGGTTGAAACTGCCCGGCTTAAAATGTTGAATCTCTCTTCCCTGTCCCCTCGTACCTTCCGGAAAAATAACCATGGAATGGCCATCTTTTAAATTTTGAATTCCCTGATGGATTGCTTTGACCGATTGCCTGCGGTCAGCACGATCAATAAATACACAATGGATCAGTTTCATCCATGACCGGACAATCGGGAATTTTTCAATTTCTTTTTTGGCAATAAACCCGACCGGCTTGCCCAGAAAGCCAAGCATTGCCAGGATGTCAAAGATTCCTTGATGATTAGAGACAAATAATACCGCCCCTTCAGGCAATTTTTCCTGCCCCTTCACTTCTATCTCTGAACCTGTTATATGTATTATTTTTTTCGCAACTTTATTCGGGACAGAAAACAATTCCTCATCTGTTACCATCGGAGATTGGCTCGTTATTTTCCGCTTAAACTTAAATAATTGGTATAAAGTACCTAGGATTAAAATTCCTGCATAGACGTATATACTAATGGTACGAACCATTTCGACTCCCCCTTAATCTACTAATAGTCTCTCGGAAATTAAATTTCCGCATAAGCTCTAGTCTTTCGACTAGGGCTTTTTATGTGCTTCACCCCCAAAAATCAAAATAATAATGCATATTACTTGACTTTTTAA
>NZ_BMEV01000057.1:0-15640 GCF_014637175.1 Compostibacillus humi
TTTTATCATTTATCATATTTATCGAAATTAACAGCTCTTACTTGTTTAGATAACAAAAAATCATTGGATTTGGTATCAAATTAAATCTTCATTGGAAGTATGAATAATTCAGGTTAATAATTAAAATAATAGTAACCATTACGAGTGCATTTTCCAGCAACTGAAGCCCTCCTAACCGGATGTCTTTTTCCTTACTATACTCCAGAGCAAATTTTTCACCAACAGAAATAACTGGGCATATGATACAAAAAATGAACCTTTTTGGAGGAGTCCTATGATTGATCCATTTCAGCAAATGAATGAGTGGAGGAAAAATTTAGACCAGTTCTTTGGTGAAAATTTCTGGAATGATTTTGAAAGCATTATTAAACCGAATATTCCCCAAATCAATATGTACAAAACAGAAAATGAGATTCTTTGTTACGTCAATGTGCCGGGAATGAGAGACATAAACCAGATTGAAATTTATGCGGATCATACAACATTGGAATTGCGTGGCAACATTCATTTGGACTATGCCCGGGGCTCAGTTGTAAGGGAGGAAATCCTGCAAGGAAATTTTGACCGGAAAATACAGCTTCCATATCCGGTCCGTTCTGATAAAATTGATGCCACGTACCAGCACGGAGTGTTAATCATTCAATTACACCGTCTCATTTCCGATAAAAGCAGCAGAAATAAAGTGAATATCCGCATGCTGGAGGATGAGTAGCAGATTCATTATGGCAAAAGATATATCGGTGGGCAATCGTTTTACCCACCGATTTCTTCATTCGGTCCAAAAACTCGCTTCCGAATATTCGACGTCTGTCCTCGCAGTCGTTTTTCGAGCGTTCTCTTCCAATTTGACGCAAGCAAATGACAAGATAGCAGTCGATCTGCCAGCACTAAATTATCTTTATAAACGTGCATCACTTCATTACACGCCTGAATCGTCCACTCCGGATACGGCCTTTCAATTAATTCCAAATCCGTTTCCGCCTTCACGTTTCCCTCTTGCAAAACACGAAAATACCAGCCGGTCCTGCCGCTATTTTGTATCTTTAAGGCAAAATCTTTTATACGAAAGCGCCGGGCCGGCTTCCAGCAAGGCTGGCGCGGCTGGGATACTTGAATAACCGCATCTCCCATTTTATATGTATCGCCAATGCAAACGGAGAACTCATCCATTTCCAGGACGGCAAAGTTTTCCCCCATTGCCCCCATATCAATGTCAATATCCAATTCCTTCTTCCAAAAAGTATAATGTTTTATCGGATAGGCAAAGACCGCCTTTTCCGGTCCGCCATGGTTTTTCTTGTCTGCCACTTCATCCCCAGCTAACCCGGCCTTGCTTAGCCACACTTCCCCTTTTGCTTCCTCTTTGAACATGCCCGTCTCCCACGGTCTGTCCATCGGATTCTCGGCGCCTTCTTCACCTAGACGCTTCACTTTACCGGTAAATATTTTGTACACATACGGTTCATTCATTCGTGTCACCTGCTTTTATGTGTTATATTAATTTTATTCTACATAATAATTATACATTTTACATGGAATAGACAGGAGGGGAAGCATATTGGCTAACATTCAAAAGGCTGCTTTCGCCGGCGGCTGTTTCTGGTGCATGGTAAAACCCTTTGATCAGTGGGACGGCGTTCATAAAGTTGTCTCCGGCTATACCGGCGGGCACGTTGAGAACCCCACATACGAACAAGTAAAAACAGGTACAACGGGTCATTATGAAGCCGTCGAGATTACATACGACGAAGATATTATCAGTTATGAACAGATTCTCGATTTGTACTGGAGGCAAATCGATCCAACGGACGACGGCGGACAGTTCCATGACCGCGGGGAGCAATATCGTACAGCGATTTTCTATTATAATGAAACGCAGAGGCTGCTTGCCGAGCAATCAAAAAAACAGCTTGAAAAAAGCGGGAAATTTTCAAAACCGATAGTAACAAAAATCCTCCCCGCTTCCGTTTTTTATCCAGCAGAAGAATATCATCAAGATTTTTACAAAAAGAACGAAAAAGAATATTTGGAGGACCGGGCAAAATCTGGACGGGATGAATTTATCCAGTCTGTTTGGGAAGAAAAGTAACTGGAGGAGTCCCGGCAGCTGCTGCCAATGGACTCTTCTTTCTTTTAAGTTTGTTTCCCTGTTCTCCATTCAGAGTATAAGGGTACTATCCCGCTATTTTTCCGTTTTATAGTTTCGGCATGCCTGGATAAAACCGTTCAAAATACGTTTTGCCGCTTCGTCTCCCCTTTTCACCATATGTTCCGGATGCCATTGTACTCCTAAAACAAAAGAATGTTTCTTGCTTTCTACCGCTTCAACAATACCATCCCTTGCCCTGCCGCTGATTTTAAACCCTTCCGGTACACGGCGGTTTGCCTGATGGTGATAACTGTTAACCCGAATGGAATGTTTACCTGTTAATCGGAAAAGCAGAGACCCCTCTTGAATGTCAACATAATGGGAACCGTGATCAAGGGGAGCTTTTTGGGAATGCTGCAATAATTCCTGATCCAGTTGAGCATATATATCCTGATACATATCTCCGCCTGCAGCGATATTCATTATTTGACTTCCGCGGCATACACCGAGAATCGGCTTATCCAGATTCAGCACTTTTTTCACGAGTGCTATCTCAAATCTGTCTCTCTCCGGAATAATCGTTCCAAGCTTTTCATGGGGTTCTTCGCCAAAATAATCCGGATCCACATCATAACCGCCAGTCAAATACAACCCGTCAATTTTGTGGACAATTTCATCTATATTTTCGTCCGCCAAATAAGGCAGCATGACCGGAATGCCGCCTGCTTGAATAATCGCCTCTATATTTGCGTTTGTTACGTAATAATTTTTTCGGTCCACTTCCATGGAAGAAGTAACGCCGATTAATGGTTTCATTCCCATTCCTCCCAGCAAAAAATATCCTTTCTATAAATTCATCTTAAACTCAAATAGACAGAAAGGGAAGAAAAAATGGAAAATTACATTAAATCCATTATGACAGTAAAAAAATCCGATTCCCAAAATGAGAATCGGATTTTCCTGTTAACTATTGATAAACCTACTTTAAGAAAATAAAATACAGAATAAAGACGACGAATAATCCGTACATAATCGGATGGATTTCTTTTGCTTTGCCCTTTACGATCATCGTAATCGGATAAAAAATGAATCCGATGGCGATTCCTGTTGCAATACTGTAAGATAACGGCATCGCCAGGATAGTAAGAAATGCTGGTACAGCAATTTCGAACTGATCCCATTCAATATCTTTTAAGGAAGATGCCATCATGACACCAACGATAATTAAAGCTGGAGCTGTTACTTCGGCCGTAACTATTCCTAATAGCGGCGAGAAAAATAACGCCAATAGGAAGAAACATGCAGCAAATACTGCGGTAAGACCGCTGCGTCCCCCGACTCCGACCCCGGCAGTTGATTCAATATACGAAGTAGTTGTCGACGTTCCGAATACAGCACCAGTAGTTGTTGCTGCCGCATCGGCAAATAACGCTTTTCCGGCACGAGGCAATTTATTGTCTTTTACCAAACCTGCCTGGGTGGCAACGGCAACGAGCGTACCCGCCGTATCAAAGAAATCTACAAATAGGAAAGTTAAAATAACAACAAGCATTTCAAGGGTGAAAATGTCACCAAAATGAATGATGGCCTGCCCAAAGGTAGGGGCTAAGCTCGGCACACCGCTTACGATATCGGAAATCCCTTTTGGTACAGGAATCAGCCCGAAGATCATGCCGACAATAACAGAGATAATCATGCCATAAAATATGCCAGCTTTAATTCCCTTCGCCAGCAAAATGACGGCTACGACGAGTCCAAATACAGTTAACAGTACGTTAGGACTTGTAATGTCGCCCAAACCAACCAATGTCGCATCATTGTTCACAACGATGCCGCCGTTAACTAAGCCGATAAATGCAATGTATAAACCAATTCCTGCACCGACTGCCAATTTCAAGTTTGCCGGGATGGAATTAATGATTTTTTCCCGCAGGCCGGACAATGTTAAAAAGATAAAAATAATTCCTGATGCAAGAACCCCAGCCAAAGCCGTTTCCCATGGAATGCCATAACCGATAACTACCGTATAGGCAAAAAATGCATTTAATCCCATACCTGGCGCCAGCACAACCGGGTATTTCGCAATAATCCCCATAAATAATGTACCAACCGCTGCAGCAATCGCCGTAGCAGCAAATACCGCACCTTGATCCATTCCCGTTTCAGACAGAATCGAAGGGTTCACAAACAAAATATACGCCATGGCTAAAAAGGTTGTCAGACCGGCAACGAATTCCGTTTTGATATTCGTTCCTAATTCTTCCAAATGGAAATATTTATTCATGTAAAGTTCCTCCTCTTATAATATCCCGTAACAGGTTAAAACTGCACAAATAACCGCTCTTACCCTTCCCCTACAATCGCATCATCTTCCTTTTTCCAAAAAATAAAAATGCTCTTGGAATTTGCTATACCAAGAGCATTTACACATCGCAGAAAAAAGCAATAAACAGACAGGGGAATTCGAACAACCCACGACAATTCCCTTCTAACTTTTATCTGCGTAGTCAGACTATTTACGGTAGTCCGGTAGAAACTCTTGGGCCATATTCCCAAAATTATACGCATTTTATTCAATTACACTATAATATTACTACCATTATATGGTTCTGTCAAGCCAAAGCCGAACTTTTTTTCATTATCTTAAAAGAATGTTCGTTTTTTTATTCCCATTCAATTGTTGCCGGCGGTTTGCTCGTTATATCATAGACGACCCGATTTACGTGAGGAACCTCATTTACTATACGGGTAGAGATTTTTTCCAATACATCCCATGGAATTCGCGCCCAGTCAGATGTCATTCCGTCTATGGAAGTGACTGCCCGTATTCCGATTGTATAATCATAAGTTCGCTGATCTCCCATGACACCGACGCTGCGAATATTCGGGAGTACTGTGAAGTACTGCCATATTTCCTTATCTAAGCCCGCAGCGGCAATTTCTTCCCGCAAGATCCAGTCTGATTCTCGTACGATTGCCAGCTTTTCTTCTGTTACTTCCCCTAGTACGCGAATAGCTAATCCTGGACCAGGAAAAGGCTGGCGCCAAACGATATAATCCGGAATACCGAGCTGGGTGCCCAGCTCCCTTACTTCGTCTTTAAACAATGTTTTTAATGGCTCAATCAATTCGAATTGCATATCTTCCGGAAGCCCGCCTACGTTGTGATGGGACTTAATTGTCTGTGCCGTATCTGTTCCGCTTTCAATCACATCCGTATATAAGGTGCCCTGGGCAAGAAAATCGATATCTTTTAACTTTGCTGCTTCATCGTCGAACACATAAATAAATTCATTGCCGATGATTTTCCGTTTCTTTTCCGGATCATCTACCCCTTTTAATTTCGAAAGAAAACGTTCCCGCGCATCGACTTTAATGACATTCATATGAAAATCTTCAGCGAATACTTTCATCACTTCATCTGCTTCATTTTTTCGAAGCAAGCCATGGTCGACAAAAATACAAGTTAGCTGATTTCCAATCGCTTTATGAATCAATGCGGCAACGACGGAAGAATCCACTCCCCCGCTTAGTGCACATAATACTTTTCGGTTTCCGACTTTTTCCCGAATCTCTTTCACTTGCTGTTCAATAAAATTTTCCATTGTCCAATTGCCTGTACAGCTGCAAATGTCAAATACAAATTGCTTCAAAAGGTCATTCCCGAATTCGGTATGTTTTACTTCCGGATGGTATTGAACTCCGAATAATTTCCGCTCTTCGTTGCTCATAGCAGCAATTGGCGTGGATGAACTCGTAGCGTCAACTTGAAAGCCCGATGGCACTTCGGTTATTTTATCCCCGTGACTCATCCATACTGTTTGTGTGCTTGGACTATTCCGATAAAGTGCTGCATCGTCTTTGATTTCAATGGTCGCTTTGCCATATTCCCGATTATCCGACTTTTCTACTTTTCCGCCAAAACTTTTCGCCATTAACTGCATCCCATAGCAAATCCCTAACACAGGAATTCCTAACTGAAAAATTTCTTCATCACAGCGGAAACTATGTTCGTCAGTTACACTGTGCGGACCTCCGGAAAGAATAATTCCCTTTGGCTCCAGCTTCCGAATTTCTTCGGCTGTAAGCTTATGGGAGCGGAGTTCGCTATAAACACCAAATTCTCTAATTCTTCTAGTTATCAGCTGATTGTACTGACCGCCAAAGTCTAATACGAAAATCATTTCTTCTTTGCTCATACCAACAACTCCTATTCGAAAATGGATCAATTTGATACAAATGCCTATCCATAAGATGAACATTATTTTACATTTCATTCCAAAACAAAAATGGATTTCTCCTCTCATCACGATAAAGGCAGAAATCCAGCAAAGGGTATTCTGCCTTTATAGTCAGGACATTTACGGTGTCCCGGTAGAGACTCTCGAACCATATTATCGAGGATATATAAAGGCGAAGTATTGTATTTTCATATTTTATAATTCTACTAATAGAGTTATTGACGGTCAACCTAATATGCGGTTGATTAAATTTTTCCATAATTCGCTGATTTTCCGGCTGTTCGGTTCTCCTATCCCCTGATTATAAAGCATTTGTTCGTAAACATGAGTTAATTTGCGCATTTCATCGGTTTCATAATGTTTATCAACAGCGTTGGCAAACTCCCGCAATGTTTGATCCGGCCTTTTGACGATTCCATTCCTTTGCAGCACTTTCATCAGAAAGTGATACGCATCTTGATAGTTTTGCGGATTAGAATTGTTCGTCAGGCGCATTTCTATAAGTTTGGTTTGCCAGCGGAACCTTGTTAAATAGAGGATAAGAACTGCAAAACCGACGATAGCTGCCAGCAGCAAAAGATATCCCCAGCGAAATTCAGAAAAAATGCTAGTGTCTTTTTTTTCCGTTACAGGCTGGAATACTTCTTCCGCATCTTCCTCTGCATCGTCTTTTTCCTCTTCTGTCTCCCTTTGTTCCGGCAATTCCTGCAATTCCTCCTCCGGTGAAGAGTCTGCAGCCGGGGCGTTGGCAAAGGCTGCTAAATTGGAAAAGCCTTGTGTCGGTTCAAAAGGAATCCAGCCATATTCAGGAAAATAAACTTCTACCCATGAATGGGCATTGGCATTTGTCACTTCATACACGTGCAATCCGGTTTCTGAATCCACTTCAACCATTTCTCCGCCCGTAAATCCTTTTACCCATCTTGCCGGAATATCAACGGACCGCAGCAATACAACCATTGCCGTAGAAAAATTATCACAATAGCCGACCATAGAATCAAATAAAAATTGATCTACATAGTCTTCATTCGCTGCCGGCACCGGTACATCCGTTGTTTCATAGATGTAGCCATTGTTTCCGAAATAACGTTCCACAGCTTTCGCTTTATCGTAACGATTATCGTAAGCAGCCGTAATTTCTGCCGCCAAATCCTTAACTCTTTCCGGCAGCGTGCCCGGCAGCTGGGTGTATCTTTCTAAAATTTCCGGCTCATCCCCGCCATACACCTTCCGCAACTCTTGGATAGGAAAAGTAGGCGACTGAAAGGTGAACTGATAATCGACGGTATCCCCAATTTTTCCGCCCAACTCCGTATTAATCGCTTCCGACTGGCGGTCAAGCTCATATTCTACTTCCGCATCCGTTATATGTTTCACAGACTGGAAACCATAAGGATACATTAATTTTCCGATATCAGTATACTGCAATTGAAGGACAGCTTCTTCCATCTCTGTTCGTATTTTTTCCGGACTAAAGGTTTCTATGTGAAGATTATTTTCTTCTACCGGTTCAAACGTTGCATCCGTTGACAGTTCCCACCCTTTTCCGGTATATACATCCTTCGTTTCGATTCGCCAGTATTGTTTTTCATTGGCGTAAGCACGAAATACCGGCGTATGATCCTGAATAAAGGAACCGCCTAACCTGGAGTCGTCTTCGCCATAACCTACCTTCCGAACAGTACCTGTTCCAATTTTCCCCGCTTCTTCAGCTGCACTTTTTATAAAGGGGACGGGGTCCGGCCATTGAGGTTCCATTTTCGGTGCAACAAAACCGACAAGCACAGACATGAAGATTAACAGCATTAAAAAAAGTCCCCAAACCGGATTTTTTCGTGCCAGAACGGAAGAAATTTTTTCCCGGTCCAATTCTTTCACATAGTTTGCGATTCCTAACGCAATGAAAGAAACGATAAAGGTTCGGACAATCGCAAATCCGGCATCGTATACGGTAAACGTATCCAATACAGTAACGTATACAAATGTCATAAGAATAAAAATAAAAAAACGCTTCATCTGAACAAACCAATAGTAAAGCAAATAACTCATCAGCCAAATGAGAATTAAAAAGAGAAAGCTGCGAAATATTTGGGTTAATTCATGCAATTGCTGCTGGAAAATCATTTGCATGTTCCAGACAATTTCCGCAACAAAGGATCCAAACCATGTCAAATTCAGCAAACTAATATCATAGTACAAACTGTGGATAACGATAATTAAAGCGATTCCTTTGAATGAAAAGGCAAGCCACCATTTCAGACGCAACAGTGATATGATGAAACAAAAGGCGGCGTAAATAATAAAAACGGTGATATTTTCCGTATCTGTTACATCTTCCAGCGGAAATATCCATTCAAGAAAGAGAAAAAAAGAACAAATGTATAAAATCGAGGTGTAAAACATGGAATTAGCTTGTTTAGTGTACTGTTTCATAAAATGTCACCTCAATCGGATTTCTCACCAGCTGTTGTTCAGTGAGAATGCATACACCTGCTCCCAGTCTTTTTAGTTGCTCAATATGACTTCGCACATCATCTGTCAGCATCTTTTTTCCTTGAATAAGGATTAGACCAACTTGATTAGCGTTCGTCATCGTTTGTTCCAAAGTTTCCGCTAAATAAGGGTCAATGTTTGTCGTAATAAGGATGACCAAATTTGACTGACTCAGTTTCGCAGACACCTTTTTTAATTGCTCTCCAAACGATTCGCCGTTTGCAGGATAAACGTTCGTGAGATATTTTTGTATCCCCTTATTTAACGTCCTGCTCCGATTCTTTGGAAAATAAGCTATCTCCCCTGCTCCGCCAACGGACAAGAAACTGGCCTCTTGACTTTCTTTTGCCATTTTTTCCAAAAGAGTCAATGTCATTTCTACAGTTGCTTCATAAGCATTAGCATTTTCAAGGCCTTTTCCGCAATTGTTTAAAACAATTAGGGCAGCAGCATTTCTTTCCTGCTCAAATTCCTTTGTCATCATCGAATTTTTCTTCGCCGTCTGCTTCCAGTCGATCCAGGAAAACCGGTCGCCTGGAGCATAGTCACGAACGCCGCCAACGATATTGGAATTGGAGACAGCTTTCATTGCCGCCAGCTTATTCCCAGTGTCGTATCGAAGAGAGATATGTTGCAATTGAACAGGAAGGGTACTTGGATAAGCAACCAGCGAATTCTCAACTGAAAAAAAGCATTCCTTTTTTACGAGTCCAAATACATCCCCCGTTTTTATCCGAACAACGTTTAGCTTGTGTTCACCACGAGGAATATGTTTCATAGTATATGAAACTTTCAGTTTGCGGCGAAACCAAGGGAATATAACGGCTTTCATCTCTCGGTCCACCCTATTTTCCTGGTTCATCCATTGATATTTTTTTTGCCCAAAGTCGTATCGATGTAATGATGAAGGAAATACTTCCTCCACAATTAAGTAGTGCAATGGAAAGGGGAATTTTCTTTCTAAATGCAAGATAACTGTTATATCCCCGCCTGAATGGATGATTGGCGAAGAAATTTTCCTCGTAATTTTCCACTTTTTCCACGGATAGAGCAAAAACAGCATTTGATAAAGAAAAATAGGGAGAAAGCTATAAAACAAAAACCAGCTGACAAAACCACCTTGAAACATCGCATAGGCGAACAAGATGGCTAACAATAAAAGAATTGTAATGAAATTGCTTGCAAATTTTACCTTTTCCTTCAACATTAAAATTCCTTTCGAATCGGAATATGGGTTGTTTTTATAATATTTTCAATGACTGAGTCGTTCGTTTCTCCATCATACCTTGCTTCAGATGTCAGGAGAATCCGATGACCCATAATGTATGGGGCCAAAAATTTCACATCATCCGGAATGACGTAGTCTCTTCCGTTTATATACGCCAATGCTTTTGCGGCTTTCATCAGAGCAAGCGATCCCCTTGGGCTCACTCCTAGATAAATAAGCGGATGTTCCCTCGTTTGTGATACGAGATGGATAATGTACTGTTGAATCGTTTTATCCACATATACTGTTTTTACTTTATGCTGGATTTCCAGTAAATCTTCTCTTGATAGGACAGCTCCGATTTCCTCAATCGGCGAGTTTTGGGAATTCCGTTCCAATAGCTCCAATTCTTCCAAAAAAGTTGGATAACCCATGCTAATTTTCATTAAGAAGCGGTCCAATTGGGCCTCCGGCAAAGGATAGGTCCCTTCATATTCAATTGGATTTTGTGTAGCCATGACGAAGAAAGGTTTCGGCAGAGGGATCGTTTCTCCATCTACAGTGACATTTTTTTCTTCCATAGCTTCCAATAGAGCAGACTGGGTTTTCGGAGATGTGCGGTTAATTTCATCGGCTAAAATAATATTTCCATGGATTGGGCCGGTGCGAAATTCAAATTGTAAGCTTTTAGGATTGTAGATGGAAACGCCGGTTACGTCGGATGGTAATAAGTCTGGGGTGAATTGAATTCTTTTAAAATCACAGTCTAACGATTTAGCCAAAGTTCGAACTAGCATTGTTTTCCCGACACCTGGAACATCTTCCAAAAGCACATGGCCTCCTGCAAGCAATGCTACTAAACTTAGGATAGACACATTTTCTTTTCCAATCATGACACGGTTAATGTTGGATAGCACTTTTTCGATTTTCTCATTATATATTGTCGTATTTTGCATGAAATACGTTCACCTCTATATTAATCTACTGATATTGCTGATATAACTACTATACAAAAAAAACGGTTGTTATGAAACCGGAAATTCCTTCATTTCTATTATTTACATGTTACTAATGAAATATACTAGAGTTGAAATCAAGAAAAATTTTCATCCCCTAAGCGGTCGATCTGGACTAATTCAGAGGCCGGCAAAACAAAAAGGAAACATTTGGACAAATGTTTCCTTTTTGGCTTAATCATATATTTCTTGAAAATACGGATTTCCTTTCATGCCAATCCATAAGTCGGACTGCTCCAATTGATAGGCCAGCTGCAGCAGGTGATGGTCCTCTCCCTTTTGAGTCAACACTTGTACCCCCAGCGGGAGGCCTTCCTTCGTCATATGGACCGGAACCGACATTGCCGGCTGTCCCGTTAAATTGGCCAGCTGGGTAAATGGCGTATACGTTAAACTCGGCAGGAACATATCCCAAATAATGTCCTGCTTTTCATCTTTATCGGCTTCCTTCACCATAAGTTGGAGCTCCTGTCTTTTTTCGGCGGAATGAGTCAGTTCGCCGACTTTTGGTGCCGGGAAAGCTGTCGCAGGCGTGATGTAAAAGTCGTACATCCGATGGAAGTTTGCCATCAGTTCGGCAGCCCTGTCCCAAGACGCCAGGCTTTCCGAATATTCAGCTGCAGATACAACTTTTCCGGCTTCATGAAGAACCCATGATTCAATCTCCATATCTTCCGCTGTCAGCGTCCTTCCTAATGCTTTTTCCAGACTCCGTATCGTCGCATTCATTTCCCCGCTATTCATCATATAATAGTCCCGCATGAGCTGTTTTCCATCGACAGGACATTCCCGCTCTTCGACAATATGACCTTGTTTTTCCAGCCAGCGTACCGTTTTTTCCACTGCTGATTTTGCTTCTTCGGAAACAGGCGTACCTACTGGTGATTTTGTCGTATAAGCAATTTTCATCAACTTTGGAAACGGCTCTTCCATATATTTTTGATAGCTGTTTGGAAACAGCGGAGTTTGGAACGCTGCTTCCGGCTGGACAACTTGCAGAAGATCTAGCATTGCTGCGCTATCTCTTACTGTACGGCTTAATACGAAATTAATTGCCGCTCCTTGCCATTGGCGGCCAACCCCTGGCCCGACCGGTGTTTTTCCCCTCGTCGGCTTCAATCCAAACAAACCGGTAAACGATGCAGGTATACGGATGGATCCTCCCCCATCACTTGCACCCGCCATCGGAACAATTCCCGATGCAATAGCTGCAGCAGATCCTCCGCTGGAACCTCCAGGGGAATAATCATGATTCCAGGGATTTCGTGTTGGCCCATAAATTTCAGGCTCAGTAATATTTTTTAAACCAAATTCAGGTGTGTTTGTATTTCCGATAAAGATGAAGCCTGCATCCCGAAATCGTTTAACAAAGTAGGAATCAAATTTTGCCGTATTGTTTTGTAACAGGCGTGAACCAGAAGTAATTGGCTCTCCTTCCATACTTTGGCCTAAGTCCTTTAAGAGCAGCGGAACACCATAAAAAGGCAGATGGAACAGGCTATCATCATTGATTTGACGAAAAGCTTTTTCTTTCCGATTATGAATTACCGCATTTAGCTTAGTATTCACCGATTCTATCTGATCAAATGCTGCTTCCAGCAGCTCTTTTGGATGTATTTCCCGTTGCTTCACTAATTTCATCATCCCAACAGCATCGAGCTGCAAATACTCTGCACTCTTCACAAAAGCACCCCCATCTTTCACCCCCAGTATAACATACTCGCACCATCAGTGCTTGGCCATTGTCGAATATTGCCAATAGCCCCATAGATGCCAGGCGTCATAAATTTGCATGATTCTCCCAAAATTATCCAAACTAAGCCTACATTTTCTTTGGTTAGGGGGGGATGAACTGATGAAATCAATATGGTGGATGATACTGCCATTTATTTTTCTTTCCGGATGTTTAAGCGTCTACGGGGAATCAGATGTATTGGAATTAAAACTTGCCCATAATCAGTCTTTGGATCACCCTGTACATATTTCTCTTGCCAAGTTCGGCGAGCTTTTGGAAGAAAAATCTGACGGAACAATTAAAGCAAAATTATTTCCCAACGGCCAGCTGGGCAGTGAACGGGAAGTTATTGAGTTAACCCAGGCTGGTACCGTTGATTTTGCCAAAGTAAGTGCAAGTGCATTAGAAGGGTTTGCGTCCGATTATTCCATTTTTAGCCTTCCATACGTCTTTGAAGACTATGACACCTTTCAAAAAGTGATGAATCAAAAAGAGGTTACCGACCATCTCTACTACCATACTGAAGACATTGGCTTCATCGGTCTAACATACTACAATGCAGGAATGCGAAATCTATACACAAAGGACTTGGACATTAACGATGTTTCCGAAATGAGCGGATTAATGGTTCAGGTTCAGCCGAGCAAGACTAGCGTACAAATGATTGAATCGATGGGAGCCATTCCTACCGATGGCTTACGGAGAAGTATATACCGCTTTACAAGCCGGGGTCATTGATGCTGCAGAAAATAACGAAACGGCGCTCGTAGGAAACAACCATGGAGAAGTGGCCAAATATTATATGTATACCGGGCATCAGATCGTTCCGGACATGTTTATTGTGAATGCAAAGCGTTTTCGTGAATTATCCGACGAACAGCAGCAAATGGTCTTGGAAGCCGCCAAAGAATCAACCGAATTCCATGAACAAGTGTGGGAAAAAACGATAAAGGAACAGACGGAAATAGCAAAATAAAATGGGGGTTCATTTTATCGAGGTGGACAAAACCTCTTTTATTAATGCGGTAGAGCCGCTGCATGAACAATTCAAAAACAGCGACAAAACAAAGGAGATATATCAGCTAATACAGGAGGCAATAGATAGTGAATAAAACTAAAATCATCATCGATAAAATACTGCTCGCCCTTTCTTCTTTATTGCTTTTAACGATGGTTGTATTATCCCTATGGCAAATTCTTTCCCGCTACGTTTTTAATATGTGTTCGGAGCAAAAAAAGCATATCGCCATCGTATTTTTCCGGGAAAAATTCAACCCGACAACCCAGCGGATTTTACAAAGATTATCCGATGTCCTCGTCATATTAGTCGCAGGAGCATTAATGGTCTATGGAGGATTTAAAATGGTGATGCTTACTTCCAGTCAAACTGCTGCAGCAACGGGGATATCCATGGGGCTTGTATACTTATCCCTTCCGATTTCAGGCATATTCGTCATCTTCTATACAATCCACAGCATGGCAACGAACAAGAAAAACAAAAACGAGGAGGTAGGATTTTAATGGAAGTCATTGCAAGCCTTATATTATTTATTAGTTTTGTCCTTTACTATTGCTTGGAGCTCCGATTGCAGTCGCATTTTAAGCTCTCTCCTTACCTTTTTAACCGTCCTTCCCTTTGACGCGGCGATTTTGACTGCCGCCCAGCGCATGGTTACCGGGATTGATAACTTTACGATGCTGGCCATTCCTTTATTTATATTGTCGGGAATTATTATGAACATTGGCGGAATAGCCTTCCGCCTCGTTAATTTTGCCAAAATACTCGTTGGTAAACTTCCCGGTGCCCTTGCCCACACAAATGCGGTCGGAAATATGTTATTTGGCTCCATTGCCGGCTCGAGCGTCGCTTCTGCTGCAGCAATGGGAAGGATTATGGGACCGATGGAAGAAAAGCAGGGCTATAGAAAAACTTATTCCGCTGCCGTCAATATCGCATCAGCGCCAACAGGACTAATCATCCCTCCCAGTTCGCTGTTAATCGTATATTCTTTGGTCAGTGGCGGTACTTCCGTTGCTGCTCTGTTTATGGCCGGATATTTGCCAGGTATATTGTGGGGGCTTGCAGTAATGGTTGTTGCATATTTTATGGCAAAAAAAGAGCAATATCCCGTTTCTGTGCTCCCTGGATTAAAAGATATAATTTATACCTGAATTATTTATAGAAAACTTTTGATTACTTTCTAATGCCTATCTATCAAGCATTTCAACCGAATTGATCATGCATCAAATAAATGAAAAAAAGAATCCATTTCTGTTAAAGTTAAATCACGACAAAATAACCACAGAAAGGATTCTTATAATGGCTACTTTACCGCAATTAACGTTAGATTTCAATCGTCAAATTAAATTGTCAAGTGATGGGGGTTCTCTTTCTTCTGATACAGGTGAATTTATCTTTAGGGAATTCGATGAGAAAATCGGATTCTCTAAAACCTTGGCTCGACATCTACATTTGAAAGACGATAGAAAATACCATGTTCATTCGAATGAAAATTTACTCCGTCAAAAGATTTATCAAATCATTGCTGGTTATGCTGAAGATGACAGTGCTGACGAATTGACGAATGATCCTGTCTTCACACAAATTATCGGGACCGACGCCTTAGCTTCTCAACCAAGTTTATCTCGGTTTTACACAAGATTTGATAACGAATCCATGGAACAATTAAATCAAGTGAACCAAGAGCTTTTAGATAAAGTACATACATTCAGGGGATCCAAAGCAATCATCTTTGACTTGGATTCAACACATGCTGACACATATGGTGAACAAGAATCGGCATCGTACAATACTCATTATGGAACGGTCGGTTTTCATCCGTTAGTTGCTTTTGATGG
>NZ_BMEV01000057.1:15764-22723 GCF_014637175.1 Compostibacillus humi
CTACAATGAAAAATTTCCAGAAACCACACCGTTTTTACGTGGAGATAGTGGATTTGCTGTCCCGGCTTTGTATGACTTATGTGAAGATGAGTCTGTCTATTACGTGATTCGTCTAAAATCAAACGCTATTTTACAGCGAATGGCAGATGAATTACATCCAGCCACTGAAATATTCGATGTTACCAAGTCTGAACACTACTATGAGGAAATCGAATATCAGGCAAAGTCATAGTCGAAAGCCAGAAAAGTCATCGTACAATCTGTTCGTCCTGCGGGTGAATTGTTTTTTACACACTCATTTTTTTGTCACAAACCTAGTAGATGCGTTCTCTCCAAAGGATATCGTTCGTGCTTACCAAAAAAGAGGCACGATGGAGAATTATATTAAGGAAGCTAAAAACGGTTTTTACATGGATAAAATGAACAGCCACTCCTTCCAAGTGAATGAAGCAAAAATGATGTTAAGTCTATTAGCGTACAACCTAACGAATTGGCTACGTACCCTTTGCTTTCCAGAAAAACAGACAAGTATGCAAATCGAGACCATTCGTACAAGAATTATTAAAGTTGCGAGTAAATTAGTAAAATCGGGACGATCCCTCTACTTTAAATTGTCCTCTAGTTTTGTGTACCAAAAATTCTTTTGGGAAGTACTTCAGCGAATTCAACGTCTTAAGCTAGAATAATTCAATTGAATAGCTGTTTTTTTAAAAGGATGAAAGACCAAGGGGGTAGTATGCCCAAAATCAGGATTTTACTGCCATTCACCTTTATCATTTATCATATTTATCGAAATTAACAGCTCTTACTTGTTTAGATAACAAAAAATCATTGGATTTGGTATCAAATTAAATCTTCATTGGAAGTATGAATAATTCAGGTTATTTTTATCACTAAACAATTCTCTTAAGCCCATTGCAGTTTCATAAATTTTGGATAAACATCTTCAACTGTATTTATAAGCATTGCAACATGATCTAAAATAAGCATTGGACTAAAATAATCATGTACATCTATGGAGTCTTGGGCAAAAATGCCTCCTTGGTCTTCTATGAATTTGGCGTATCTAAATTGTTTATTTAGCTCGTTTAATAACTTATGCAACTCTTCTTTCTTAAGAGGGTTGTCAATTCTTGCTATATTAAAGATATTTATATCCACTATATTTTCATTATTACTAAAAAATACAACAACGAGGACATTGCCGCCTCCTTTGATCGATTGATGTACTCTAAAGAAGACTCCTCCTTCGTCTTGATTCCTTTCCATATAAATATTCTTTTCATTAAGTGTTTGCTGGAAAACAGCTGAATTCGACATCGAATATTCCTCCAATCAAATATTAAACAGCATAGTTCTATTGTACCATATTGAAGGTGCCTGTTACTGATGAATATTATTTGTCTCTAATTTTTCCGGACTTACATTATATGGTGTGGACAATCAATGGAACAGGATAAAAATGAATTCGATTCCTTTATGATGGTTGCTAGTCCCGAGTTCCTTGCTTTTTCCTTATTAGGATTGGGTCTTGAAATTGGTTTAGATTTATTAGTGGTTACAGCATTGGAAGCACTTGTCCCTAATTCTACGGGTATACTTATTGTTGCTAGAGTTGCGTATGAATTAATCAAGTTAGGTAAGAAGGTTCGGGTTTCTAATCAAAATAAACAAGCTGTTAGGGAATGTGTAAATATTAGATTGAATTATCTTTATGATAAAGTGATAAAAGGAACTAATGGAGAGAAGGTTGTTGCTTGAATGATGGGGGTTCAGTTTAAATTGTGGAAAAAACTTTTTTATTGGTATTTACATTTCAAAAACTTATTTGTAAAGCTAATCCCCTAGCTTTTAAACTAGGGGATTTTTTAATGTAAGGGGGTTGTATATGTTTAACTATCCGATACAATAGGCAACCTCACACAAGATTTATATGTTTTACCATGATAAATCCGTTGTGTTGCTGTTACACTTTCCACATCTGTTGCTGGATCATTTCCTGTATTACTGTTCGGAAAGATAAAACTATCTGCACTAGAAGTTACTGTTAGGCGAATACGATGTCCTTTTTGGAATGTATTTGCAATTTTTGAAGTACGTATATGATACTCATAGACTTTTCCTGGTTCTAATAATATTTCTTTATCATAACCGTCTCGGAAACGAGCGCGTAAGACTCCTTCTGCTAACTTGATAGAGTTACCATCAGGATCAACATCCGTTAATCGAACGATCCAATCGGTATCTCTCGCTGAGCTGGATGCATAAAGTTTAACATAGATATCACCAGCAATAGTTACCGGTTTATCTAGTGGATCGGATGTGTAAACAAGCATATCGTCTCGCTTTTCAACATCTTTATAGTTGGCTGGAACGCCAATTTCGTTTTCGGAAAGGTCGATTAAGTGTGGTGCTGGATTCTCCGGATCATAGATGAATTCATCATTTCCGTCCTGTCTCGCTTCTTCAAAAGATAGTTTTCCATCCCCATCGGATGACACCGCATTACCATTACTACTTATATACATTTCTTTCCAATGACTATTTTCAGGTGGCCACTGTTGTGCTGTTTTCCAAGCATTATCACCATTAATATAGTATTCGACTACTGGACCGGCATCGATTTTGTTATCGATTCCTTTTAGTTTTCGGTCAAACCAAAGTTGGTAATTTACGTCCAAGTCATAACGGATGGCATTATTCCCAAGTGCAACACCTTGAATATCTCTTGTTGTGTTTCCGTTATGCATCCATGGGCCAAGAATTACTTTTTTATTTTCGCTAGGATAAGCTGCAACAACTTCTAGAGCCTCGGTCGTTCCCATTCCATTATCATCATACCAACCAGAAACGACCATTGCAGGAGCTTGTATGTTTTCTTTATATTGATACCAATCGGACTGACGCCAAAATTCGTCATTCGTTGGGTGGGACATCCACTTATCCCAAAATGCAACATCTTTTCCTAATGCATGTTTAGGAATGTCTTTTATTGGGCGGAATTTGACAACTTCATCCCAGTCATCACGAATCATATTTTCAGGTTTAAATTCTTTTTCTACCATGGCAAATGCCCAGGCCAATGTACCAGAGACAAATGCACCGCCTTTTCTAGGAATATCAACAAACGGGCTGCCCGCTGTCACGATACTAACCATAGCTTTCAGATGTGGATTACCACTTGCTGCAGCAGCCCATTGAACAAATCCGCCGTAGGATGCACCAGTCATGCCAATGTTTCCATCGCACCAAGGTTGTTCAGCAATCCAGTTCAATGTGTCATCGCCATCTTCCATCTCGGAAGCCATTGGAATCCATTCCCCCTCGGAATCTTGTCTACCACGTGTATCTTGAATGACAACTCCATATCCCCGTTGAATAAAATTTGTATAGAAGCCGGAATACATCGATTTTCCATATGGCGTTCTTACTAAAATAACTGGTACTGGCCCTTCTATTCCTCTTGGAAGCCATACATCTGTCGCTAGTTTAATCTTGTCTCTCATTTCAACCATAAACGTACCATGAAGATTAACACCATACTCTGCTTTTGAGATGTCGTTTCGGTCCCAAAGTTTTACAGGTGTATACTCTTCAAAACCCTCTTTCACGAAAACACTACAATTTTCCCTAGATATACTAATAAACGCTACAGGCTCACCATTTACCATCACGACATCAAGGGGAAATTTTTTCTGCCTTTCGACCCAAGTATTTTCATCTTGCTTCTGATAAGTAGCTCCCCAAGAGGTTACGACTTTTTGGGTATCTTGTTGAAATAATTCTCTAAATTCATGGAAGCGTTGTGCAATACTCAATGGGTTAATATGATAGTAGTTTTCTAGTTCCTTCGCTTTTTCTTCTTTTAACCTTACAGGTTCTAACCATTGATTGGTCATGATGTTTCTCTCTTTGTATTCCACATCATTTCCTTTGAAACTAATTGTTGCATCATGTATGCCTGAACGGTATAGTTTATATTTCTCCATAACAATCCTCCTTTAATTATGGATTGCTCCTTAGCGGGGCAGATAGTTAATCTTATGCTCCAATGAGAGCTTTAATTAAGTATGCTGTTCCAATTCCTAAGTAGTTACCGAGTACAGAACCGATAACACCGAGTACAACAGCAATACTAACTAGTGCTTTCCATTTAGCAGAAGCAGCTACAAGTGCTGAAGTTGTTCCATCAGCAATAGATGCAACGATGGAGATAATCACATATTGATAGTCGATTTTAAATAAACGACAAACAATTGCATGTACTAGTAAAGTAAATACAATAACTACAAAACAAAATAGAGCGATGACTACTGTAGAACTAAGGAAATCTTGAATATTTACCATATACCCGATAATGGTTAGGAAGAATAACGCTACAAATAGTCCTAAATCTAAGTTCCCTTTTAGTTTTTTCACTGGTTCAAGTTGTGCGATTGCTACTGCAATGGTTGTAACTAGTAGAATCTTTGCTGCACTTTGGAACGTATCTGGGAATAGTCCAGATAGTGCTGTTGCAAGCGCTACGATAACGAAAGCAATACCGAAGCTCCATGCGATATGTTGGATACTCCATTTTTTCTCTTCTAAAAATTGATCCTCTGATTCTTCTGTGCCACCCTCTAGTTCATTTGCTTTTAACGAATATGGCCATACTTTTTGGAACCATTTCGATTTTGCCGCAATTGCTGGAAAGGCAAACATTAGTATTAGTGTTGGAATTCCAATTACATAGTCTGCAGCATTTGCAGCGGCGAAAGTAGTTGGTGATGCGTTCAGGCCATATCCGATAGCAGTTAAGTTGGAGCTACCACCCGTGTATGTACCAACGAACATTCCAGCAATCTTCCAGCCTTCATCGATCATTGGTGCGAATATCAACCCTGCGATAAAGGTTACAAATGCGACACTAATTGCAGCAATTAACATGGCAAATAGTGGTTTTTTGGATAATTTGAGCATTGCTTTAATATCAACACTTAATAACATTAATGCAATAGATAGTGGAACAGCATAGGTTGCAATGACACCATATACTTCTGCACCGAATGGTACCACTCTCGTGTTAGCTAAAATAATACTAATTATAATTACGATAAGTGCTGGGCCAAACATTTTGAAAGGCTTAAATCGTTGTAGGTAAAATCCTAATGCTACAGTGATGGCCATTATAGCTAGTAGACTTTCCGTACTTGTGAATAATGCATTCATTTTTTCTCTCTCCTTTTTTAATGTAGTAAATATGTAGAATGTAATATATTACATATCTAAATCAATGCCTAATCCAGGTCTTTCTGGAAGGGTTATTTTCCCATGATCTAACTGTAATCCACCATTAATTCCTATATCTTTTACATATAAAAAGCTATCCATATCAGCTTCGGTAATATTTTTCTTAGCAGCTACTAAACTAGCACCTGCTGTAATAGCAATCTTACTTTCTAGCATGCAACCTACCATGCATTGAATTCCAGCTGCTTCTGCGATGTTATTAATACTCATTGCCTTGTAAAGACCACCTGATTTCATCAGCTTAATATTGATAACATCTGCAGCTTGCTTTTTGGCCACTTGGTATGCATCTCTTGGGGAATGAACAGATTCATCCGCCATAACAGGAATTGTTACCTTTTTCCTTACATATGCCATGCCATCGATATCCCATGAAGGTAGAGGTTGTTCTACGGCTTCTACTTGGTACTTTTCAACGGCATTCATTACTTTCACTGCATCTGATGCGGTCCACCCTTGGTTTGCATCCATTCGTAATCGGATGGAGGAGCCAACAGCTCCACGGATCTGCTTTATTGCTTCGATATCTTGTTCTGGATTCAGACCAGCTTTAATTTTTAAAATAGAAAAACCTTGAGCAACCCGTTCTTTCGCTTCGTTTGCCATTGTTTCCGGTGTATCAATGCCAATGGTTACATCCGTTAAAAAAGAATTACTGTAGCCTCCTAACACTTGATAGAGTGGCGCATTCATATATTTTCCTTTTAAATCATATAAAGCAATATCAATTGCTGCCTTTGCTGCAGTGTTGCCAACAATTGTCTTGTCCATTATTTCGTGTATGCCTTCGATGTTAAGGGGATTCTGCCCGATGATTTGATTACCAAGAAGTTGAGCAGTAGTAATAGCTGTTTCTAACGTTTCCCCTGTTACAAATTCAAAGGGAGCACCCTCACCAATTCCGTAAATACCTTCATCAGTTTCTACCTTGACTAGCAAGGTTTCCACACTTTCGATAGTTCCTAAGGCAACAGTCAATGGTTTAAACAATTCTAACTTTAATTTCTCTACCTTGAGATTTGTAATTTTCATTCTGTACCAACCTTTCTAGATTTCCTTATTAATTCGTATGATAGGTAGGAACTAGTTTCTTTGTTTGGAATATGTTAAATTTTCTCTGATAGTCTGACATACCTCCTTAATATTGAGATGGTAGAATGATTCGACGAAATATTACAAAAAGAATAAATTAACTGTAATTATACGCTCGATGGAAATATTTTCAAGACCTTTTTATTATATTTTTCCTGAATTATTCATAGAAAACTTTTGATTACTTTCTAATGCCTATCTATCAAGCATTTCAACCGAATTGATCATGCATCAAATAAATGAAAAAAGAATCCATTTCTGTTAAAGTTAAATCACGACAAAATAACCACAGAAAGGATTCTTATAATGGCTACTTTACCGCAATTAACGTTAGATTTCAATCGTCAAATTAAATTGTCAAGTGATGGGGGTTCTCTTTCTTCTGATACAGGTGAATTTATCTTTAGGGAATTCGATGAGAAAATCGGATTCTCTAAAACCTTGGCTCGACATCTACATTTAAAAGACGATAGAAAATACCATGTTCATTCGAATGAAAATTTACTCCGTCAAAAGATTTATCAAATCATTGCTGGTTATGCTGAAGATGACAGTGCTGATCAATTGACGAATGA
>NZ_BMEV01000058.1 GCF_014637175.1 Compostibacillus humi
AGGAAGCCACCCGTCCTATTCAGTATAAAGGATTTTTTTATGGACAAACCACTAAATAATTGAACATTCTTAGTATTTTTTGTTTTTAGATTTAATTTATGCAATGCTAGTGGTATTAAATATTAATCTTAAGCCAGAAGTTCTGCCGCTTTCTAGCATTGCAGGGTTATATCGCCCATTTATGCTGAATAAAGACAAGGCATTTGTTGTAGAAAGATAATAAACCTGATACGGGAATCTCTGCAAAAGAGATTCCCTTTTTTGCGTAAATCGAAGGCATTATATTAGCTGCAGTTAATGCTTCCCCACCCGCTATACTCCATGTTCATCTAACAGGGAGGCTGAATACTACCAATCATATAGAAATTCTCCCTATCTCAACCCGCAGGCTGACGGGATGCATATCCTTTGCCCGACCCGCAAATAGTTCGGGTCAACACTCGGATTTGCTTCTAAAATACTTTCAATGGTTACCCCATATTTTTGTGAAAGTTGGTAAAGGGTGTCTCCAGGCTGGATAATAATTGGACGATGATTTGGCGGACAAGCAGGAATACATATAATTTGGCCGACTTGCAAGTTATATGGATCGATCCCCGGATTGGCTGCTATAATTCTTGAAACACTTGTCTCCAGCCGAAAAGCAATATAATTTAGTGTATCCCCCGGCTTAATCGTATACGGATAGTGGCCTTCTGGACATTGCCGATAACCATACATCTTATTGTTAGCTCCTTTTACCTTTTCTACAAAATATGCGTCTGGCAGGACACTTGTGTAATCAAAGTTCAGGGCTAACTATTGCCACGGTCAGGAATCTTTAGAGAGATCATTTATCTCGGCTGATTTTGGAAAAAACACGAGCATAATCGACCGAGAGAACACTTATCTCGGCTGATTTTGGCAAAAACATAAGCACAATCGGCCGAGAGGGGATGAAACCATTAGAACAAACTGCATTATATACCAGAAGACCACACTAGCTGATAAATCTCAAAAAAAGAAGCAGATAAATTTATCTGCTTCCTTTAATATACGGCACGCCGTTTGCCCGCGGTGCATCGGCACGTCCGATAAACCCAGCTAAGGCAATAATCGTTAATACATATGGCGCAATTAGCAAGAAGACTTGCGGCACATTTTCCAACAAAGGTATTCCGGCACTAACGACACTCAAGCTTTGGGCCAGGCCAAAGAATAAAGCTGCCCCCATTGCACCGAGGGGATGCCATTTTCCGAAAATAACAGCAGCTAATGCGATAAATCCTTGTCCGACAATCGTCGAACCGGAAAAGTTTGATACTATCGTAAGGGCAAATACACCTCCGCCCAAACCGCCAAAAGCACCGGACAAAATGACCGCAATATAGCGCATATGAGCAACTTTAATCCCGTTCGTGTCTGCAGCCATCGGATGCTCCCCAACCGCACGAAGGCGCAGGCCAAATGGTGTCTTGTACAGAACAAACCAAGAAACAAAGGCTAAGATAATCGCAACGTAGGAAGTGAGATATATTCCTTTAAAGAATAGCGGCCCGATAATTGGAATCTCACTCAATATCGGAATGCTCGTCGTATAGAACGGTTGAGCTACCATATCCGTTTGCCCTTTATCGTACCATTCCTTTGTTAAATATACTCCGATTCCTACGGCAAGCATGTTGATTGCAACACCGCTTACAACCTGATTCGCATGAAAGGTTACGGAAGCGACAGCATGAATAATGGAAAAAATTGCACCTATCACTGTCGCGGCTACGATTGATACCCAAGGAGTCCAAGTACCGAAAACATCCGCAAATGTAAGATTAAAGACAATTCCTGTGAAAGCACCTATTACCATAAGCCCCTCTAGTCCGATGTTTACAACACCAGATTTTTCACTGAACACTCCGCCTAATGCTGTCAAAATAAGGGGTGCGGAATAGAACAAGACGGTAGGAATAATCGACTGCAATGTATCAAACATCTATTTTTCCTCCTTTTTAAAGCGAAGTATTGCCCAGCGAATGATATAACTAGAGGCAACGAAAAAGATAATAAGCGCAATAATAATGTCAACAAGCTCCGTCGGCACGCCGGCCGCCGTTGGCATTTCTCCGGCACCTTCTTTTAACGCGCCGAACAAGATGGCAGCAAGGACAATGCCTAATGCATTATTTCCTCCGAGCAGTGCCACCGCAATCCCGTCAAACCCTAAATTTGTAAATCCGGACATAACGGACATGTTTCCATACGTCCCTAAGCCTTCCATTGCTCCCGCAAGACCAGCAAATGCGCCCGCAATGACCATGGACAAAATAATATTTTTTCCTACATTCATTCCTGCATAGTTCGAAGCATGCCGATTAAAACCTACAGCCTTCAATTCATAGCCGTATGTCGTCCGTTCCACAAGAAACCACATTATCACGGCTGCAAGCAGGGCAATGAAAACCCCATAGTGTACCCGGGAATAAAAGGTCAGACTTTGCAGCCAAGGAGATGCCAAAGAGGCAGTTTCCGCAATCGTGTCTGTAGTTGTCTGCTGATCCGTCAGCACACTGCGAATAATCTCATTGGTAGAATATAGGGCAATGTAGTTCATCATAATCGTTACAATTACTTCGTGAACGCCAAGTTTTGCCTTTAACAGGCCGGGCAAAAACCCCCAAAGACCGCCAGCAATAGCTCCGGCAAGAATAGCAAGAGGCAAATGAATAATCATCGGTGCATCAATGACCAAACCTACCCATACAGCCGTTATCCAGCCGACGATGACTTGCCCTTCTGCACCAATATTAAACAAACCTGTTTTAAAGGCGAAGGCAACGGCAAGCCCAGTCAATATTAATGGGGTTGTTCTGCGAATTGTTTCACCGAGCGTATAAGCATCGCCGAAAGCTCCATTCCATAATGCAACATAGCCTTCCAGCGGATTATTGCCGGAACTTAACATAATCAGCGCCCCGACGATTAATCCGAGGAGTACTGAAATAATCGGCACTAAAATTCCAAACAGCTTATTATTTGAAGTCATTGACTTTGCTCACCCGCCTTCACTTGGCTGCCAGCCATTAACAATCCTAGTTCCTGTTCATTCGTATCTTCCGGTTTCACAATGGCGACAATTTTACCGTCAAACATGACCGCAATCCGGTCGCTGACGTCCATAATTTCATCCAACTCGAAGGAAACAAGAAGGACTGCTCTTCCTTTGTCCCTTTCCTCAACTAGTTTGTTATGAATGAATTCAATCGCTCCCACATCAAGGCCGCGTGTTGGCTGAGCAGCAATGAGCAAGTCAGGAGAACGGTCTATTTCCCGGCCAATAATCGCTTTTTGCTGATTTCCGCCTGATAGGGCCCGGGCCTTTGTATATACACTTGGAGTCCGAACGTCATATTCATCGATAATCGATTGAGCTTTACGGAATATTTCTTTATAATTTAAAACTTTTGCCTTTGAGTAAGGCTTCTTATAATACGTCTGCAATACGATATTTTCCCCGATGGAATAGTCTAATACAAGACCAAATTTATGACGGTCCTGCGGTATATGACCGACACCGTTTTCGGTAATTTTCCGCGGAGAAAGATTGGCGATTTCTTTATCGTTTAGTTTAATGGATCCAGAGCTGACTTTTGTTAACCCGGTAATCGCCTCAATCAGTTCAGACTGTCCGTTTCCGTCTACCCCGGCGATTCCGACGATTTCACCGGCTCGTACTTCCAAATCTAATCCTTTGACGATATCTACTTTCCTTTTATCTTTCACGTATAAATCATCAATTTTTAGAACGGTTTTCCCAGGCCTGGCTTCCTTTTTCTCCGTTTTAAAATGTACTTCCCGGCCAACCATTAACGATGCCAGCTCGTTCACATTCGTTTCAGAAACATTAACCGTACCAATCCCTTTTCCTTTGCGAATAACGGTACAGCGGTCACATACTTCCATAATTTCCTTAAGTTTATGAGTAATCAGGATGATCGATTTCCCTTCTTTTACAAGGGAACGCATAATATCCAATAGTTCACTAATCTCTTGCGGTGTCAAAACAGCAGTCGGCTCATCGAAAATTAACACTTCTGCTCCGCGGTATAATGTTTTCAGTATTTCCACCCGCTGCTGCATCCCTACAGAAATATCGCTAATTTTCGCATCCGGGTCTACTTTTAGTCCGTAACGGTCGGACAATTCTTTTATTTCTTTCCGTGCCTTTTGAATATCAATCATTCCGAATTTATTCTTCGGTTCTTTTCCTAACACGATATTTTGCGTTACAGTAAATGGCTCTACAAGCATAAAGTGCTGGTGAACCATCCCAATACCTAAATCATTGGCGATATTCGGATTCGTAATATTCACCTTTTTGCCCTTCACGCGAATTTCGCCCTGTTCCGGCTGGTACAATCCAAACAGCACGTTCATTAAGGTAGATTTCCCTGCACCGTTTTCTCCGAGGAGCGCGTGAATTTCTCCTTTTTTTAATTGGAGAGTAATATTGTCGTTGGCAACGATTCCAGGAAATTCCTTCCTTATATTTAACATCTCAATGGCATACTCCAAGTTCTTTCACCCTTTTTTAATATGACTTTCAGTTTAAGGCGTTCTCCATACACTTGGTAAAAATGGAAATTTCTGTATGTAAACATTAAGAACGAAAGAAGGCAAAGCTCTGCTCTTCTTTCGCTGAAAGTTTGGAAAAGACCGATATATGAAGGAGAGAAGGCTGAGAGCGCCTTCCCTTCCTATTGATTATAAAGAGTTAACATACGTTTCGAGTTCGTCGATTGTTTGTGGTACTTCCACTTCTCCGTTAAGAATTTTTTCTTCCCATTCTTTCACCGCAGAAATGATTTCTTCCGTCATTGCATCTTCATTTGTAGTTGCAATGGAAATACCGTTTTCTCCAATACCGTACTCAACTTGTTCCCCGCCTGGAAATTCTCCGTTTGCACCTCTATTAATAACATCTTGAACTGCAACGTCTACTCGCTTAACCATGGAAGTCAATGTTACATTATGGTCTCCGATTTGACCTTCATCATGCTGGTCACGGTCAACACCAATTACCCAGATTTCCCGTTCTGGATCATTTTGTTTCAAGTCTTTTGCCTGGTTAAATACACCGTTGCCTGTTCCGCCGGCAGCATGGTAAATAACATCAACCCCGCTGTCATACATGTTGGATGCAATCAGTTTTCCTTTTGCAGGATCCGTGAAAGATTCCGCATATTGTACTTCTACTTCAATATCAGGATTTACAGATTTCGCACCAGCAATAAATCCGGATTCAAATTTTTTGATTAATGGAGAGTCAATTCCGCCGACAAAGCCGATTTTATTCGTAGCCGTCTTCATTGCAGCTGCTACACCAGCCAAGAAAGAACCCTCATGTTCTTTAAACGTAATGCTTGCTACGTTTGGAGCTTCTACTACGTCATCAACAATTCCGAAGTTTGCTTCCGGAAATTGATCGGCAGCCTTTTGAATATCTTCTTTTAATTTAAATCCAACACCAAAAATCAGATTGTATTCATCACGGACAAAGCGGCTGATGTTTGGCATATAATCCGCTTTTTCATCAGATTGGGCATAATCATACCCTTCACCTTTGGATAGACCATTTTCTTGTCCCCAAGCTTCAATACCTTCCCAAGCGGACTGGTTGAAAGATTTATCATCGACACCGCCTTCATCGGTAACCATAGCAACTTTGTAGTCAGAAGCAGCTTCTCCGTTTTCTGTAGCATTATCACCGTTATCTTCCGTACCTGCATTATCTTCTTCGTTTGCTCCGCCACAAGCCGCTAATAATAAGCCTAAAGACAGAACTAAAATGAAAAGTAAACTAATTCGTTTAGTCATTGTTTTTCCTCCTGTTTCTTTCACATGATTTGTCATAGTTTTCCAAAAGCGTTATGAATTATACACTGCTGCAGCGATTTATGCGGTATGAATCAAAATTATTCAGCTATGCTCCTCCCGCTTCTTTGTATGTATTCCCTTTTTCATATAATCCTATGGAAAAAGAAAACGCCCGAAACACATGCTTCCTATGAAAAAGCACGCATTTCAGGCTGAATAGTCCGAAATCGGATAATCGTTTATTTTGAGATTATCATAATCTCATCATACGAATTGGTGGAGTGTGTGTGATATAAACGATATCCGGTTTGCTTTTCCATAGTCAGTCTATTTACGGTAAACTGGTAGAAACTGGCAGGCCATATTCCTGCGACTATATGAAAAATGTTCGTTGTTTAGTATAGCACCAAATTTTCATATTGCAAATTATTTTAGCTACAAGCGATTGCACTTTTTTCGTTTAACCATGCAAAAACACTGATATTATCTGGCCCAATAGATGATTATAAACATTTAACACAGAAGTTCTAGTTAACTTTTTAATCATCTAACAGAAATTAAAAATGCGAACGATTGTCGTTTTATCTAATAAATTGTTCGTATATTAAACAAACTAATTAACGAAGCATTGCCATAGTTGTTTCTGCCAGTATTCGGCCAAGAAAAAAAGGTATCCTGCCTCAGCATTATTTGGAGGCAGTTTTTAGAATGAATAATTATCTTTATTTTAATGATTATTTCATTGCAATCATTTATTTAAAGGAGTACGATTTACTTGTTCATAAAGTTTTTCACAAATGCAACACCAATGAAACATCTCGGCAAGGCTGAAGAAATGGCAAAAGCCGTTCTATTCATGACAAGCGACGATTCAAGCTTAACGTCTGGCAACCGCCTGATTGTCGATGGAGGATATACAGTACAATAACTCTGATTAAAACAACCGCACAAATGTGGATATTCACCACATTTGTGCGGTTTTTCATGAAGCAGCTTAATTGCCCGGCAGCTTAGCTTCTTTTTCACCTATATACAACAAGGACCCGACAACTAGCTGTTTGCCCACTTAAAATCTCTTACTATAAATTTTTGCTTTTTGGCATGGGCATTAATTGCTTTAATTAATTTATTTTTAGATATCGAAAATGAATTATGAATCTCTCTCTTCCCATTAATGGTATATTCTTCATAAATGATAAAATTGGTTAAGTCCATTTTTTGTATTATAAATTGATTGCATTCATATTCCCCGCTTCGAATGTTACCGGAATAAATAAAACGAATGATGCCGTCGTAATATTCCTGATCAGAAATCTCAAGCTCTAAAAATGATTGCAATATCTGTTGCATTATCCATTTCCCCCATCATATAGTCAATCCATCTTTTCAAACTCCTGTACCATCATGTCATAATTCATCGGCCCAAATGCCCTGAAACTGATATAACCCTTAGAATCTACCATGTATGTCGTCGGAATAGGCTTAATGGCGTATAGAGCCGACGCAATTAAATCCTTATCCAATAATATGGGAAAGGTGAGATTAAATTCATTGGCGAAGTTCTCGATGTTTTTTATGCTGTTCTCCGTATCTGTTAAATTCACCGCCAAAATGACAATATCCTTATCCTGGTGGAATCTTTCCATATCCGGCATTTCTGCCCGGCATGGCGGACACCAGGTTGCCCAAAAATTAATCATTACTTTATTTCCGCGAAAATCGGACAGTTTTACCATGTCGCCGTCTAATGTTTCTAATTCAAAATCCGGAGCCACATTCCCGATGTCTAATCCGACTTCAGTTTCTTCTCCCTTTTCATTCTCAATCTCCGTTTCGCCCACTTGGACTTCCTCTGCATTTTTAAATTGGTCTGCATTATTTTCTTTAGAGTCGATAAAATCATAAATCGCCCAGCCTAGCATACCTAATACAACAACGAATAGAATCCATTTTTTCATTGGAACACCCCTTGAAACCTTGTTATCTTGATAAAACAGAAAGATTCCTGCATAGAGCATCGCATCTGCTTCAGCCTTTGAGATTATATATCGTCTATTCTTAGTTTAAATGTTAAACCCAACATGCTTGCAACAAAAAATAAAACGATAAACCATGGCGCCATTAGATAGCCAAAAACCGTTATAAAAGGCTGCATGAATCCCAGGATTATCATTCCCGCAGACCAGACCGCAACGATAACCATTAACAGTATCGTAACCTTAATGCGCTCCCTAAGGAAAAAGAAAACCCCGATTAACACCGCCAGCAAAAGCAATTGTCCAAAAGCATACCGGTTATCTTTAATCATGAATTGAATAAATTCATAGACAAAGGAGCTGATAAGAAAGAAATGGGCAAAAGACTTGAATAACGGCAGCATATGTAAGTTTTTCCGCTTCGCTTTATACAGAAGCAATACCGTGATGAAAACAATGGCAAAGTAAAAAACTTTTGAGTCACTCGGATAAGCGAGAATAGACAAAGGATCCGATAGAAAACCAGATATATTTAGAATGATTTTTCCGAGCCAAATCAAAAGAACAAAGTTAATTATCTGGGACAGCAGCTCTTCCAAGTGTTTTTTCTTTTCATCCTTTGTAAGATCACTAAAGTAATATAATGAAAGAATCCCTATTGCAAAACTAAAGGCAATAATTCCGATGGAAGTTAACTTGCTTGCAATCGCCATCATTGTATCCTCTCTTTCACCCTAAATTGCATCTAACCCGCTTCATATGAAAATTTATGAATCCGCATCGATATTATTTAATAAAAGCAAAGCATAAGTTTCTGGAAAGAGCAAAAAAACTGCCCGGAAATGGGCAGTAATCTATCTTTAAACAAACCATAAGAATCTATCCAATCTTGTAGAAATAAGATTTTATAAACGGATGCAATTCAATAAAAAGGAGAAACATACTTCTATTTTGTGGGTTTATCAGTAATGAAATCATTTTCCTAGATTCAGATGTCTAGACAACTTCTTATTGATATTGTAACAGTATTTCAATGCAAAATAAAACACCTCTAGCTAGTATATTTTAAATAACTATTTAATTTTTTTCTAATATTTTCAATTCGAATGTAAATTGTTCTATCTATATTAAAGCTATGAACACATTTACCAATAATCTCTTCTTCCTCTAGACCAGATGACACGCCACCCAACGCCCATCGTTTCTTTCCTTAAAGGTTGGCTCCTCTTCTCTACAAATTTTCCTTGCTAACGGACAACGTGTATGAAAGCGACAGCCAGTTGGCGGATGGACCGGGCTTGGGACATCACCTTTTAAGATAATTCTCTCCCTACGTTTCTGCTCTACCGGGTCTGGAATAGGAATGGCCGAGAGGAGTGCCTGTGTATACGGATGTGCCGGATTATCATACAACTTTTCGGTTTCTGCCAATTCCACAATTTTCCCCAGGTACATAACAGCAACCCGATTACTAATATGACGCACCACTGAAAGATCATGGGATATGAACAAATATGTTAAGCCAAACTCCTCCTGCAAATCCTGAAATAAATTAATAACTTGCGACTGTACAGATACATCTAAAGCAGAAACCGGCTCATCACAGACAATTAACTTCGGATTGATCGACAAGGCGCGGGCAATTCCGATTCGTTGACGCTGTCCGCCGGAAAATTCGTGGGGATACCTTGTCATATTGGATTTGTCGAGTCCTACCTTTTCCAGCAAATACTGCACTTTCTCTTCCCGTTCCCTTTTGTTTCCAATTCTATGCACCCGCAAGGGTTCTCCTACTATTTCGCCAATCTTCAGCTTGGAGTTTAAGGATGCATAGGGGTCTTGAAAAACGATTTGCATATCGCGCCGGATTTTACGAAGCTCACCTTCATTAAAATGGGTAATATCTTGATTTTTATACAAAATTTTTCCATCCGTCGGTTCCTGAAGCCGGATGATATTTCTTCCCAAGGTAGATTTGCCGCATCCTGATTCCCCTACAATTCCAAGAGTTTCCCCTGTTTGAACGGCTAATGACACCCCATCAACCGCTTTTACAGTTCCCCTCGACCCACGAAAAATACTTCGCTTAATCGGAAAATGTTTTTTTAAATTTTTCACTTCCAGTAATGGCTCGTGCAAACCAGTCATATTTTCTTTACGTTCCAGTAATCCAACGGTCATGCTAAAACCACCTTTTTCCTTTCCAATGGATTATAATTCCAACATGCTACCTTTCTTCCGGACGAGACTTCTTCCAATACCGGTTCCTCTACCCGGCATCGATCGGTAGCGAACGGGCACCGCGGATGAAAACGGCACCCCGTAGGCTTTTTCGTCGGATCTGGCAAAGTACCTTCTATTGTTTTCATTCGCTTCCCGTTCCTCCTTATCGATGGCATGGCCTCGAGCAATCCGATGGTATATGGATGGTATGGCTTATGAAAAAGTTCTTCTGCACCCGCTTCCTCTACAACTATTCCAGCATACATAACTACTACCCTGTCTGCCATTTCTGCTACTACCCCTAAATCATGGGTAATTAACAAAATTGACATTCCTAATACCTGCTTTAAATCCTTCATAATCTCCAGCACCTGTGCTTGAATGGTCACATCCAATGCAGTTGTTGGCTCATCGGCAATAAGCAATTTAGGTTTACAGGCTAACGCCATTGCGATCATCACCCGCTGTCGCATTCCCCCAGATAGCTGATGCGGATATTGATATGCCCGTTCTTCAGGGGATGGAATACCTACTTTGCGCAAAGATTCAATGGCATGTTTCATCGCCTCTTTTCGGTTCATTTGCATATGATAGCGGAAACTTTCTGCAATCTGATTACCGATTGTGTAAACAGGATTCAATGATGTCATCGGTTCCTGGAAAATCATCGAAATATCATATCCACGGATTTTCCGCATTTCTCTGTTTGATTTTTTAACAAGATCTTCCCCCTCGAATAAAATTTCCCCTTCTGTAATTTTTCCATCCTGTTTTGGAATAAGTCCCATAATGGACAAGGAAGAAACACTTTTGCCTGAACCAGACTCCCCAACAATACATACCGTTTCCGCCTTATGAACAGAAAAATTTACACGTTCTACCGCTTTAATAATTCCTTTATCAGTCTGAAATTGGAGGGTCAAATCTTTCACTTCAAGCAACGGGGATTTCACTCGTTATTTCCTCCTCTACTGGAATTGCTTCTGCAATAAGTTGTCCAGGTTCAGTCGGCCAGTAACGATGACCGACCGCTGCGACATATGCATTATCTGCTGAACAGCGCAGTTCTTCTGTTACCTCTCCATATAAATTCATGATGCATCCAATCAGATCCCCTTTTTTAAGGAAATCTCCTACCTGACATGATGGAATGAATAACCCTCCTTCTCTTGTAAAGAAAAATTCGGCGTTGCTGATTATCTTATACTCCTCTTGAACTGGTGGCTTCCCTGGAAGCATCTCCAATGCTTTCATAGCATTCAATATCGATTGTTTAAAAAGCTCTTCATGCTCCTCTGTGACATTTCCTCCTCCACACTCTACAGTAACAACGGGAATTCCCCTTTCTAACACATGACCAGTGATCGTTCCATCGACAACCATTTCCCCTCCGGAACGCCAAATGACATTGGCTCCCATCCTTTTGGCAAGCCACATGGATTTCTCGTAGCCTTCTGTTCCGTCATCTTTCACAATAGCATAAAATGGAACCTGTGCCCCAATACCGCCCGAATGCAAATCAATGACATAGTCCGCATGCTCTTCAATTAAAGCTAATAGTTTACGTGCTAGTCGCTGGCTATACGTCCCCTTCGGATTTCCTGGAAAAATACGATTTAAGTTAGCCCCGTCTAAAGGCGAAATTCGGCTGCGGGCCTTAAAAGAAGGCAAATTCATGACTGGAACGCCGATAAATGTACCACGAAGCTGACGTACATCCAGCTCTTGAAAAAAGCGTATAATAGAAGCTGCACCTCCGTATTCCTCTCCGTGAATACAGCCATGCACCCAAATGGTCGGTCCCTCCATTTCCCCTGCAGTAACTAAAACAGGAATTCGAAAAGGAGTCCCGTCCGTGTCACTTCCAAATGGAATATATCCTTTCGACTTCTTTCCAGGTACAATTTCTACCGTTCCTATTTTTTCCATCATAAAGCTCCTCCTCAACAAAATCTTTATCAAATAATTTTCATTTCCTTGCATTAAAGGCAGCTCTTGAACTGCCTTTAATGCAAAATCTTTATAAAAATAGGGGGAAAACGAATACAACGAAGATTACAACATTTTTTCATAATCAACTTGTATATACTTCCGCAATCAGCCTCCCTGGTTCGGTAGGCCAGTATAGATTGCCCGTTGCCGCTAAGAAACCATGATCAAACGGACTGCGTATTTCCTCCGTAACCTCACCATATAGATTCATAATAGAACCAATCAGGTCACCTTTTGCCAGTATCGTTCCGACTTCACATGCCGGGACAAACAATCCACCTTCCCCAGCAAACATAAATTCTGCCTTTTTATACACGGTATAAGAATCTTGAAGTGGAGCTTGTCCGGGTACCATTTCCAGTGCCTGCAAAGCATGATGAATAGATGCTTTAAATAATTTTTCATGCTCTTTTGTAACGGTACCTCCTCCAACTTCTACTGTGACACTAGGTATGCCATGCATCGTGTAATAATCTGTACCTGTACCTTGAGTTGCATCGTTTCCTGCTGCCTGCCAAATTATTTCCGTTCCCATTCGTTCTGCCAGCCATCGTGACTTATTAACTGCATCTGAATCCCCATCCTTATAAATAACGAAGAACGGTACGTGTAGCGCAATTCCTCCAGAATGTAAATCGATTACATAATCAGCCGTCTCCGAAACAGTTTCTAATAAAGTATGGGCCAAACGCAAACTGAACGTTCCTTTAGGGTCTCCAGGAAATACCCGATTAAGATTCACCCCATCAAGCGGGGAGATTCTGCTCCATGCTTTAAAGGATGGCGGGTTGGCTACCGGCAATCCGACAATAGTCCCTTTCAGTTCCTGAACATCCAACTCCTTAATAAATTGGATAATGGATGCTGCCCCTCCGTATTCATCTCCATGGACACATCCAATAAGCCAAACCGTAGGCCCTTCTTCTTTCCCGCTGGCAGTTAGTAATGACAGCTTTATCGGAGTGCCATCGGTTTCACTTCCAACCGTCAAATAACCTGTTGTTTTTTCTCCTGGAATTAACGACGCCGTTCCAATTTTCCTCATAAAGATTACCTCCCAATACACTTTATTCATCTATAAATTTCAAACAAAGATTGATAGAAACATAATATTTATGGTTCAAAATAAGCATCGCGAACAATAATGTATTCATCCAATCTTGGTTCGAATCCTCTTACTCCTTTGCGAACACCAACCATGTGCGGTTCATAATATAATGGCAATGTTGGTTTTTCTTCATATAATATTTCTTGAATATCTTTAAAAATTTCGATTGCTACCTCATCATCAATAGTCTGGATTGCTTGTTCCATTAACGCATCCACTTCCGGATTTGCATAACCGCCTTCCGAGTTTTCCGAGTTATAATAACCAATCCAATGCATATAAGGATTAATCGTTAAATCGGCAACACCAATGTAGTGTATGTCATAATATCCTTCGTCGGTTTTAGGTACAAAGGAGCTAAATTCCAATATTTCTAAATCAATGTTAACCCCAACATCTTCAAACATTCCCGCAGCTGCTTCGCCTATTTGCCGGTCCATAGCATACCGGCCGGCTGGTGCACCCATTTTAATTACCGATCCGTCATAACCGACCTCTTCTAACAGTTCCTTTGCTTTTTCCGGATTATATTCATAGATAGGAAGTTCATCATGAAATCCAATTGTTCCTGGCGGGGATACACTCGAAGCCGGTATTGTGTTTCCTCCTAATATATTGTTTACGAGCAGTTCACGGTCAATTGCCAATGACAATGCTTCTCTAAACTTTTGTTGCTGCATCCAATCATTGTCAAAATTATTCACAAACATATTAACCCGTAATGTTTCGGTTACATATACATCAAGATTCGGATCGTTTTTGACTTCTTCAATTTTATCGGAAGGAATGTTCTCGGCAATATGCACATCTCCCCGTTGCAAGGCAGCTAGGCGAACTGCATTCTCTGGCATAATCATAAATTTAATACGTTCATTTACTCCCGGCTTGCCCCAATATTTTTCAAAACGCTCTAGTTCCACACTGTTATTTGGCTTATATTCCACAATTCGGTAAGGACCAGTTCCTACCGGTTTTACGTTAAATTCCTCCCCCAGCTCCTCAACTGCGCCAGGTTCTACGATCGGCACTTGAGCCAATCCTCCAATTAATCCTCTAGTAGGAGTTTTCGTTTTAATGTATAAAACTAAATCTCCCTCAGTTATAATTTCATCAATATCTTTAATCCACTGGGAAAGAGGAGAATTAAACTCCGGATCCAATATCGATTCAAGTGTAAACTTTACTGACTCGGCGGTTAGTGGTACGCCGTTATGGAAAGTTACTCCTTCACGCAACGTGAACTTCCACGTATACTCATCGATATTTTCGAATTCCTCTGCTAATACCCCTACGATTTCAACTTTTCCATCTTTAATTTCACGAAATACGAGCGGTTCTAAAATATGTGAATTAATACTGTACCCCGGACCTGACCATGTCTTTCGCGGATCAAGCGAGGTAGGGTCTGCCCCAGTTGCTACGATAAGTTCCTTGGATTCTCCCCTGGTATCCCCACCTCCTGACTGAACATTGTCCGCTGAATTCGAACAAGCTGCTAATAACAAAATTAAACCAATAGCTATTAGCGATGCCTGAATGGTCTTTTTCAACATCATTCTTCCATACCTCCTAATTTCCATCTTTCCATTCATTTGCTACTGATAGGCAAAATAGGCAATTTTGTCTCCAGTAGTTACTGCTTGATTTCCTGCCATCGGATAGGCAATAATTCTCCCGTTTACCGGTGATAGCATTTCTTCGATGGTCTCATCCCATGGATTCTTTATAGCAGCAAACATTTCACCTTTTTCCACGAAATCACCAACTTGTTTCGTAAAATAAACAAAGCCTCCTTTATTTGCATAATAGACAGTGTAAAACATCTTCCCTTGAAACGGAGTGATGCTTTGCAACGGTTTTAGTTCACCATCCATCATTCCCAGATACTTCAGAACATTCATCGTTCCCTGAGCAGCTACTTCACTAGAAGAATTGAAACGTCTGGAAAAAACTAGCTCTGGTGTGATGCACGGGATACCAACGGATAACAAATAATCACTAAAAGTCCCTTCTGTTTGAAACGACGGACAGACAGTTATTACTCCAAAGGCTTCCGCCATGCCCCATGACATTTCACTTACCTTGTCGTTTCCGATATCGGGAACAATCGTAAACAGCTCAGATGGCGGATTGCAAGAGTGAAAATCAATACAATAGTTTGCGTGGCTTGCAAGTTTAACCGCTAAAACATGGGCGATGCGCTGACTAAGGGAACCGTAAGGATTCCCAGGGAAAACACGATTAAGATCTGCCGAATCTTGTGGAGTAAAGCGATTCGATGCTCCTAATGCGAAGGGATTTGCTATTGGCACGGCAATAATTTTCCCCTTTAACTGATTGAAATTAATGTCTTCGTAAATCAATCTCCGGATGACATCGTAACCGCCAATTTCCACTCCGTGTATCAATGCTGTCAGCAAAAGCGTTGGACCGGACTCCTTGCCATCCCCTAAAATTAAGGGAATAAATACTTCTGTACCATCAGGCAAGACCGCGATAGGAATCCTCGCCTCCTGAACCTCCCCATGTCTCGTCTCTAATTCCTCGAGAGACTGAATACTTCGCAAAAATAACTCCCTCCCCATTTTTTGATTATTCTGTATTTTTATTTCAGAAAAATAACTTTAATAAGGATCCAAAATATCCCGTAAACCATCCCCAAAAAGATTGGCACATAGGGCAACAAGCATTAACATAAGTCCGGGAAAAATTGCAATCCACCAGGCATCCGTCATGTATTCCCTGCCATCGGCAAGCATAGCTCCCCAAGTTGGTTCACTAACTGGCACACCCAACCCGAGGAAACTTAAAGAAGATTCGGCAATAATCAAAGTCGCTACTTGAAAACTCGCAACAACGATAAACGGTGACATCACATGCGGTAATATATGACGGAACAAAATAGATAATTTTGATGTTCCTGCAGCTCTAGTTGCCTCGACAAACTCCAAAAATTTCACAGATAACACTGAACTTCTTACTACCTTTGCATAAGAAATCCAGCTCGTTACGGATAAAACTAATACAACATTCATAATGCTGGAACCAAGGATGGCAACCATAGTAAGTGCTAGTAGTAAAAACGGGAAAGCTAACTGCATATCAACTAGTCTCATCAGTACACTGTCAATCCATTTGCCTGAATATCCAGATAATAATCCAATAATCAGGCCTATTGCACCCCCTATAAAAACCGCACCTGCTGCAACCATAATGGATACTCGCGAACCATAAATTACTCGACTTAACACATCACGTCCAAGCTGATCCGTTCCCAACCAATGGATGAACCCTTCCTCATTGACGGTTCCAGGGGGCATCAGTCTTCGAGCTATATCCTGTTCCGTTGGATCCATCGGTGCAAGCATAGGGGCAAATAGGGCAATGAA
Organism: Compostibacillus humi; assembly: GCF_014637175.1. Classification (GTDB taxonomy): domain Bacteria; phylum Bacillota; class Bacilli; order Bacillales; family Amphibacillaceae; genus Oceanobacillus; species Oceanobacillus humi. The sequence continues at coordinate 16,539 of NZ_BMEV01000058.1, forward strand.
AAGAATGATTATTAAGAAAGCCAGTGCAATAAGCGCTGTTTTTCTTTTACTTAACCGGAGCAGAAATGCTTTCATACTTCCATCCCTTCCTATGAATCTACTACTATCCTGCGGTCGATTACCGCATAGGCAATATCAACTAGCAAATTGATAACAACAAAAACAATCGCTGAAATTATTACAAGTGACTGAATCATCGGGTAATCTTGCGCCTGAATCGATTGAACGGTTAAAAAACCAATACCCGGCCAGGAAAAGATGAACTCTGTAATAATTGCTCCACCAAGCAATTGACCTGTTTGTAAGCCAATCATTGTTATTGTAGGAATCAATGCATTTTTAAAAACATGTTTGAAAATGACAACTATTTCCGGCAGTCCTTTTGCCCGGGCTGTTCGAATATAATCATGATTTAGCACCTCAAGGGTGCTTGAGCGCATTAACCTTGCAATCAAAGCCAACTGATAAATTGCTAATGTAAACGCAGGCATAATAATATGGCTCCAGCTTCCATACCCTGATGTTGGAAGCAAATTTAAATTAACTGCGATAAATAGAATCAGCATCATTCCCAGCCAATAACTTGGAACCGACTGGCCAATTAAAGCTAATACACTCACAATGTAATCCGACAGAGAATTTTTCTTCACTGCCGCATACATTCCAAGGGGTATGGCAATAACAATAGCTATTACCATTGCCCAAAATACGAGTAACGCTGTTGCGGGCAAATGTTCTAAAATTAATTGCATGGAAGGTAAACCACGGTTAATCGAATTGCCAAAATCTAATACAACGATATCTTTAATATAATTTATGTACTGCTCCCAAATGGGCAAATTTAACCCCATTTGTTCCCGCATCTGCTGAATTTCCTCTTCGGTAGCATTTTCCGACAGCATCAACGATGCTGGATCTCCTGGAATAATCCGTAGTAACACAAATGCAATAGCCGATGCACCAATCAATACAATGACAGCCTGCATCAACCGTTTTAATATAAACTTAATCAATACATCACCCCACAATCTGGTTTATATTTAAGAAACATGACAAGACCACAATCCTACTCCTATTACCAACTTTCCAAACCCTCAGCTTCACACTCGTACCAGTAATTCGATATAATTTCTGTCACTTCTTAATTAAGACAAATAAATTCTCCACCCCCTATGAAATATTTACTAATATAGATAACTTTTACTAGTTTGTATTTTATGACATTTAGTTCTAATTGTCAACATATTTTATGATTATTTGTTCTAAAATATCTATAATTGACCACATTTTTTTTAAGCAATGTAAACTATAGTTAGAACCATACGTAAAGGGGTTTCATATGATAGATAGTAAAAATATTGGACGTCAATTAAGAGCACTAAGAAAAGCTAAAAACTTAACCTCACAGGAATTAGCGGATAAAGTTAATGTTTCACAATCTTACATAAGCCGTTTTGAAAATGGCAGAGCTATTCCTGATATAGACATGTTGGAAAGAATATTACATGCTCTCGACACCAATCTTTCTTCTTTTTTCTCAACAGATATAGAAAATGTACCTGAAGATTTGATTCAACTTATTGATACTGTCAAAACTCTAAGTCCAGAAGCGCGCATAAAATTAAATGAGTTCTTAAAAATTGTTAAGGATTAAAATAAAGGGGTTGTCCAAAAAGTCAGGTAGACTCACACCCGAGTTCGACAGTAAATAGGCACAAATCCACTTTATAATCAAATGTATTTCCTTTGATATCAATCTTTTCGTGGATTTGTGCTTAAAATTTTTTGAATTTTTCATAGGCACACGTTTAATAAATTTGGAAAAAATTAGGGATGGATACAATTCTCGAAGAGATTTTTAAAGAGCGCAAGCACGAAATCAATTTAGTACGTGCCATTTTTGCGATGGTTGCAAACCGTGCGCTTGCCCCTTCCAGTAAATTAGGAATGGAAGAATGGATATCCGAGGATGTCTATCTATAATGGACCCAAGATTTTAGACAGCAAGAAAGGATATGTTAAGGTAGGTTTATGAAACAAAAAAGAAAACGATATTCACCAGAATTTAAAGCACAAGTTGTATTGGAAATTCTTAAAGAAGAGAAGTCTTTAACTGAGCTGTCCTCTGAATATGGGATCCATGTTAATCAGCTGCGGAAATGAAAACACAATTTCTAGAACAAATGCCGCAATTGTTTCAACTCTCTTTCGGTTCCTTAGAGGAACTATTGTGATTTTAAAAAATTACCCAGTTAAACTTTAAAACTTTACAACTTCCTGAGCTACGGCGTACTAATTACCTTTTCGATATGAGTGTAGTAACTTCTTGAAACACCCAATAATCTAGATATTTCCTCTTGGGTGTAATTGTTTTTATAAACTCAAATCTTTAAGGCATTCCCTCAAAGTACCACCTCCTTAAATTCCTACAGGAAACTAACCTTTCAGCAACATGACAACACCCTTTTATAAAAGTATTTATACTTTTAGGAACAAAAAAGGAAGTTACTTGAAGAAACGTTTATAATAGTAGTTAATAGAGGTAGGGTTGATGGAGAATGACGATTTTTTCTCAAAGACTAAAAAATTATAGAGGAAAATTAAAAAGTCAGGATAGTAAATGGACTCAACAATATGTTGCAAACAAAATAGGCGTTGCGAGGGTAACGTACACAGCGTATGAAAATGGAACAAAAATGCCGCCGGTTGATACAGTGAATAGTATTGCAGAACTTTTTAACATTAAAACTGATTACTTATTGGGTAGAACTGATAATCCTGAACCTTCTAATGAAGATTATTCGTACAATACCTTAAAGCAGATTAATGAACTTCTTAAAAAATTCAACATAGATCAATCTGGATTATTCGATATTGAGAAGTGGAAAACGATGGGACCAGAAGAAATTAAGCAACTGGAAAGTTATTTTGAATTTATAGTTCAGGAAGCGAAAAAGAAAAATAAACAGAAAGACTAAAACACACCAAAGAATATTTTCATCTTGGTGTGTTTTTATAAAGTAGCTATAGGTAATTTGATTTAATCTATAGTTTACTAAAAGTTATTTAGAATCATTCGATCTAAACTTCTGAGATTAGGAGGATTAGAATGACTTATTTTGAAAGACCGATACATAAAGAAATGTATGCTAAAGACTTAACATTATCAAAAACAAATCCAAGGTTCCCACACCCCGTAAAATCAGAAAAAGAAGCTATTCTTACATTTTTTCAACTTAAAAAAGTTGGCCCAAAAAAAATTGAGCAAATAATTCAAGATATATTCGAAACAAAAGTTGTTTTGGAAGATTTTATTGTACTAAAAGAAAATGAAAGGTATGTTGTTTATGATGGTAACAGAAGATTAACAGCACTTAAATTGTTTTTAGGGAATAATTCTGAAATTATAAAAGACAAGTATAAAAGGACTTATGAATTAATTAAAACTTTAAAAGAAGAATATAATATTAGCACCATCCCCCTTAGCGTAAAAGTCTATACTGATAAAAACTCAATGGCCAATCATGTACTCAAAATCCATTCTGGTCAACAAGGTGGTGTGGGTCAAATTCCTTGGGATTCTAATGAAAAAGATTCTTTTAAGGCACGACATCTTAACCAACCACTCAGTTTAGGAAATAAAATTTATAAAAAGCTACAAAACTCTCCCGATTTAAAGGATTTGTATAATAAGATTAAAAATGAAGCGTATACCACCACCTTCGACCGTATTTTTAGTTTTCTTGATATTAGAACCAGAATCTTTAAATTAGAATACGGTCGGCATGTTGATGTTGATAATGAAATTCATTTTAATAAAATATGTGAAATGATAGAATTTTTTATAGCAAAAAATGCTAATGTTGGAGATGTTTATACAAAACAGAAAGCCATTTCATTCTTTGAAAGCATAGACCCTATTGAAGATATTAATGATAATATAAAGTCAAAGACTTTTGAAACCACTAAAGTTATCACAAAAAAAACTGACATTCAAGGAACAAATGCAAACTCAGGAAGAAATCTCGATGACAATACCAGTAAAACTAACAACAGCACCGTAAATGGTCATGATATTGGCACTTCAATCACTGGAAGTAATACAAACATAGGGACAACCATCAGTATAGGACGAAACCCAGGTGGAAGACCAAGAAAGAAACCTAGTGAATACAATAGCTTAATAGAGGCATATTACTTTAAAAACAAGTTTAGAAAGAATGATAGAATAAACGGAATAATGGATGAAATTAAACACCTTCAGTATAAAGATTTTGGTTTATCAGTAAATTTTCTAATAAGAAGTCTACTAGAAACATATGCTTATGAGTATGTGAAAGTTTTTAGTAGTTTAGAAAAAGATAACCCTAATAGATTAAAAGGCCTCACCGTGAAAAACTTTAGTGATAAGGAATTAAGTGAGAAATATTTTGACTATATTGCTAATCACATTGGTAAATTAGAAAATGGGAAATATAGTACAATAGGCAAACAAATTCTAACATACTTCAATAAAAACAATAACATTGCTATTACCCAGAAACTAAATCATTATGTTCATATACCGGATTTTATACCAACATCTACCGAAAATTTAGAAACGTGGAGTGTTGTATATAAAATACTCCATGCAATGGATAACATAATAGAAAGTTATACTGGCCAAGACTATTAAAATATAGTACTATAACATAGAGGTGATAAAATGGCCAGTATATTTTCACCACTACGTTATCCAGGCGGCAAAAATAATACATATCATTATATTAAACATCTTGTAGAATTAAATGATATTATTACTTATATTGAGCCATTTGCTGGTGGTGCAGCTGTAGCATTGCGTCTCCTTATTAATAATGATGTTCAACGAATAATTATTAACGATTATGATCGAAGTATATATTCTTTCTGGAATTGTATTAAATATCAATCAGAGCGGCTTATAGACAAAATTATTAATACTGATATTACTATGGAAGAATGGTACAAACAAAAAGAAATCCAGGATAATAAAGAGTTAGCTGATGAATTTGACTTGGCTTTTTCCACACTATTTTTAAATCGTACAAATCGTTCAGGCATAATTAAGGGGGGAGTTATTGGCGGGAAGAATCAAGATGGTAACTACAAAATGGACTGTAGATTTAACAAAAAAACAATCATTAAACGTATAAAATTAATTGCTAAACATTCGGAACAAATAATTGTTTGTAACGACGATGCAATTGATTTTATCAATAATGAAATTAAAAAAACACGGAAGTCCTTAACTTTCTTTGATCCTCCTTATTATAAAAAAGGCCCTAATTTGTACACTAATTTTTTTAACCACGAAGATCATGTTGAATTGGCCAAATCTATTCATAAATTAATGAAGAATCGGTATTGGATACTAACGTATGATATAGCCGAACAAATTGAAAATTTATACAAAGAAAAATACGGATATGAACCGATTAAGTATTACTTAAACTATTCCATTGCCAAACCTAGCGAAGGGCTAGAATTCATGTTTTTTTCTAGAAAACTTAATAGGGGCTCTATAGAAAAGTATCTAAAAGTTGTGTAATAATTAAAAAGGAGAACTAACTATAAAATGTTCCTTTGTAAAGGACATTTTAAAATAGGGACCATGTAACACTGAGGTAAGCGTAAAATAGTCCACACCTACCTTTTGAACTGCGCCCTGTCAAGTAGACAGTGAAAAAACAAAAAATCTATGCGACAGCCTGGTGCCGATATTCTAACGGTGCTAGGCTGTTTAGTTTCTCTTGGTATCGTTCTTTGTTATAAAATGTTATATATTTATCAATATCTTCCTTTAGTTCCTCAAACGACTTATACTGCTTTAGGTTGTAACATTCACATTTAAAATGACCGAAAAAGCTCTCAATCAGAGCATTGTCAATACAGTTACCGACTCGAGACATACTACGCGTCATGCCAGCTTCTGTAGTAATATAACGATACTCCTTTGATGTATACTGCGAACCGCGATCGCTATGAATCAATGGAGTGGCGTCAGGATTTGCTTGTATAGCCGCTTTGATAGTATCCATAACTAGAGGGTTGTCATTATAGCGTCCAACCTGGTAAGCAATGATGGAGCCGTCATAAAGGTCCTTAATGGCACTTAAATAAGCTTTACTGCCAAAGCCCATAAT
>NZ_BMEV01000059.1 GCF_014637175.1 Compostibacillus humi
GTGCCTATGTAAAATTCAAAAAATTTTAAGCACAAATCCACGAAAAGATTGATATCATAGGAAATACATTTTATTAAAAAGTGAATTTGTGCCTATTTACTGTCGAACTCGGGATAAAAATGTTGTGAATAAGAGGAGAACGTTAATCCCATTATTGGATGCCTACAGTTACATTTATAACCCTTCCGATGATTTGGAAAGATACTATGAAGCTTCCAACTATCAAATTTTAAAAGAGGTTGATTATTTTCGTAAATTTTACCAGCTTGAGCCGGAAATGGTCGTAAGCTATGACCGGCATGCTTTTCATTGCATCACGGACCCGGATTTGCGGGTAACCTTTGATTTGAATTTGCGCTGCCGCAACGAAGATTTGAACATTGACTACGGTTCCGATGGAAAGCATTTTATCGATCCGAATTTAGTCGTATTAGAGGTTAAAGTAACTGACAGTGTTCCCCTATGGCTGACGCAAATTTTACAGAAACTAGAGTGTGAACAGCGGAGTGCTTCAAAGTTTTGCACAAGTCTGGAATTGCTAAAAGGAAATGAACTGCCTGCCATTGAGCAGGAAAAAACAATGATTGGAGCGAGATAAAATGGATTTAACAACGACAATAATTGGTATACTGTTTGCAGCAGGGCTTAGTTTAATCATTACAAACGTGTATCAAATTACGTTTAAAGGAGAGCGTTATTCCCAATCCTTTGTACATACGATTATTATTATGAGCATTATCGTTTCTGCCGTCATGAATATTATTAGTGATAATGCCGGTGTTGCCTTTGGACTGTTTGCAATTTTTTCCTTAATTCGTTTTCGCAGTGCAGTCACCGATGCGAAGGATATTGCATTTATGTTCTTTGGATTGATTGTCGGGATGGCAGCAGGATTAAATCAGATTGGCATCGCGGTATTGTTGACTATTTTCGGTTCGTTAGTCATTTTTTGCCTCGACAAATTTAATTACGGCAAAGGAAAAGATACGCAAATTTTAAAAATTACTGTCCCAGAAAACTTGAATCACGAAGACCTGTTTGAGGATATTCTTAACGAACATACGGAAAGCCACGTTTTACGGAAAGCGGAAACAACGAATCTCGGAACGATGATTCTTTATACGTATGCTATACGGAGCAAAACAGATATACGGGACGAGGATCTGTTAAATATGATTCGAGAACGGAATGCTAACTTAAAAGTTTCCATCTCCTACTTGGAAGCTGTCGAAAGCTGACGAAATACAAAAAATCCGAACGAAGACACAATTGCTGGCCGTTCGGATTTTTCCTATTTAAACCGATCTGGCATAACGTATTTTAGAATCTGTATACCCCTTCACACGTATTGGCTTGCGGTTCATAATAACAATGCTGTTTATATTGCCCTGCAAATGGCTGGTCATACCATGTCGGCGGGCAAGGAGCATAAGGATTAAAATACCAAAGAGCGAATTTGGACGGGTGCTCCCACCAATACTCCAGCGTTTGTCTTGCCAGCCGTTTTTCTGATTCTCTTGCCCTGTTGTAGAACACATTTCCTTTTTGGACAGCTTCGAAGGAATAATTGCCGCCTTGCACTTGAAAAATGACATCCTCTATCGACCGTAACCCTACAAAATCCAAACAATTCGCTTTCAGCCTGTTAACGATAACATTCCCGACCATTAGCATTCCTAATTTTCCTTCCCCTTCTGCTTCTGCCCGCATCATTCTAGCCATTAAATTGACATCACTTTCCCTGTATTTTACTCTTGCCAATTTATTCACCCCTAAAAGGATTATATGGAAAAGATTCCGAAATAGTTATATTTTTTAAAGTCATTCATTTATTTTTTGCGGCTGTTCAGACTAAGAAATTGTTACAACATTGGAAACAATAATTATGAATTATTTGTTAAAATTCTCACAATGTTATGCTGAACATGTTGCTTAGAGCTATACTTAAATTGAATGAAAATATATCTTCCAAGGAAGGTGCGAGGAATGACCGGTACGGCCATATTAATCAATGAGGATCACTCAGTCACAGTGTTGGAAAACGTGGAGCACGAAGTATACGAAGAATTAGCCAGCCAGAAAGATTGTAAGGATGCCCATTGTACGATTAATGGCAAAGACGTTTATTTTGAGCCGATTAGCAAGGTCGTTTGGATTGAAGAGTCTATCGACTGGGATTACGGGTATTAGTAAAGAAAAAATTATCTGATGCAGGAATATAAAAATGCCAAAGAAGTCAACTTCTTCTTCTTTGGCATATTTTTATTTCAATCTGTTAAAATGCCCAGTCTCCCTTGCGAAAAATCGGCACGACAGTTCCATCATTTTTCATTCCCTCTCCAACTGCAGCCATTTCCGGTCATCATTTTGCGTTGCCATGCACTGAGCTTTAAATGCCTTTCCAGCAGCTTTTTGCTAAGCAGCAACTTTTTTCGGGTCCACCTCATCGAACAATCCCGGATTGCTGGAAAGAATGGTAAGCCGGCATACCCGTTATTAGAGAGTAGACAAATTCGTACATTCCCCATTAACCATCCGTCATATTAGGACCATCCTTTCAACAATCTAAATTTCTTGTGTAGTTATAGTAACAGCCAAGTTGTTTATTTACATTTCCTTACTTTTTACCATAAACCTTTTGACATTCTCTTGCAAATAACAGAAAATAATTAAGCATCCATGAAAGAAAGGAAGTACGTTATTTGAAACAGCAAGAGCAATTTTCATCCAGACTTGGATTTATTTTATCAGCTGCTGGTGCTGCCATCGGCTTAGGGGCCATTTGGAAATTCCCTTATATTGCAGGCGAAAATGGCGGCGGTGCATTTCTGCTTTTATTTCTTATTTTTACAATGATATTAGGTTTGCCGCTGCTTCTGGCAGAGTTTTCCATCGGGAGAACGGCACAGCAAAATGCGGTTCGTTCGTTCCAAATCATTGCACCTGGGACAAAGTGGTATCTGATTGGAATTCTCGGTATGATTTCCGTTTTTGTCCTTCTATCGTTTTACAGTGTTGTTGGCGGCTGGATTATCACCTACTTTTGGAAAATGATAACAGGTCAATTAAATGGATTAACGGAACCGGAATATGCGGAAATTTTCGCATCAACAATTGCCAATCCGGCTATTAGCCTTGGAGCCCAGCTCTTCTTTATGATCATTACAATCATTGTGATTACTAGAGGAGTGCAGAATGGGATTGAACAAGCTAATAAAATTATGATGCCAGCGCTGGCAATACTATTTATAATTCTCGTTATCCGATCCGTTACTTTAGACGGGGCGTCTGCAGGTTTTTCGTTTTTATTTTATCCGGATTTCTCAAAAGTGACTGCACACACTGTGCTTGATGCAATGGGACAATCCTTCTTTACATTGAGTCTCGGTGTTTCGGCGATGATTACTTACAGTTCTTATTTGCCAAAAGATCAAAATATGCCAAAATCAGCTGTATCAATCGTCGCAATGAATATAATGGTCGTGCTTTTAGCTGGTCTCGTCATCTTCCCCGCAGTATTTGCCTTTGGTATGGAGCCGGATGCCGGCCCAACTTTATTATTCAATGTACTGCCGACTATTTTCAGTCAAATGCCTGCCGGGATGCTGTTTTTCGCAGTGTTTCTAATCGTATTCCTGTTTGCTACACTAACTTCGGCATTTTCCATGCTGGAAATTATTGTAGCCGTTCTTTCGAGAGGCAATAAGCGAAAACGGAAACAATGGGCTTGGATTATCGGGTTTGCGATTTTTCTCTTTGGCATCCCTTCTTCCTTGTCCTTCGGTTTATTAAGTGACGTATCTTTATTTGGAAAAAGTTGGTTTGATTTAGCGGATTATATGGTAAGTAACGTATTTATGCCGACAGGAGCATTGCTGATTTCCATTTTTATTTCTTTTAAAATGAAAAAAAGTGCCCTTTATGAAGAAATTAAAAGCGGCAGCAATCTTAGATTCAGCGTATTTCAAGCATGGTTCTTCCTGATTCGCTATATTGTACCGGTATTGATCATATTGGTAATGCTGGATGTGATCAAGGGATGAGATTCCATTCGTTTATATACTAAAAACAAGGGATGGCATGAGGCCATCCCTTTTGTTATCTTGAAACTCTATTCTGACAACGTCTCTTTTACCAACTGTACTACTTCTTCTGCCGTACCCAGTTCCAATGCTTTTTCAGCCAGCTTTTCCATTTCAAGTTTGCTTAAATTTCGAATTTGGGAGCGGGCTCTTAAAATGGAGGTTGCACTCATCGAGAATTCATCGAGTCCTAAGCCTAACAATAGTGGAATTGCAAGTTCATCGCCAGCCATTTCTCCGCACATCCCGGTCCATTTCCCTTCACGGTGGGAAGCGTCAATTACATTTTTCACGAGACGCAAAATTGCCGGATTATAAGGCTGATAGAGATACGAAACCCGTTCATTCATTCGGTCAGCAGCCATTGTATATTGAATTAAGTCATTCGTTCCAATGCTGAAAAAGTCAACTTCTTTGGCAAATTGATCTGCCATCACAGCCGTTGACGGAATCTCCACCATGATACCCAGTTCAATATGATCGGCAACTTTTTCTCCTGCTTTCATCAAGGAATCTTTTTCCTCTTCTAAAATTGCTTTAGCCTGACGAAACTCCTGCAATGTTGCAATCATCGGAAACATAATCTTTAAGTTGCCATAAATGCTTGCCCGAAGGAGAGCCCGCAGCTGCGTCCGGAATATTTCCTGTTCTTCCAGACATAGGCGGATAGCACGGAAACCTAAAAACGGATTCAGTTCCTCCGGAAGTTCCAAGTATGGCAGTTCCTTATCGCCGCCAATGTCAAGCGTACGGACAATGACCGGCTTCCCGTCCATCCCTTCCAGCACTTTTTTATATGCCTCAAATTGTTCCTCTTCGGTCGGAAGCTGATCGCGTCCCATATATAAAAATTCCGTCCGATACAGACCAATGCCTTCGCCCCCGTTCGCCTTTACACCGTCTAAATCATCTGGGGTTCCAATATTTGCAGCAAGCTCTACGTGCTTTCCGTCTAAAGACACTGTTTTCTCGTCAACCAGCTTCGCCCATTCCGCTTTTTGCTCGGCGAATTTTTGCTGTGCTTCTCTGTATTCGGCAATAACCTCTTCCGTCGGATTCACAATCAGCGTGCCTTCCATTCCGTCAACGATGACAAAATCTCCATCTTGGATATGCTGTGTAGCTTCTTTCGTGCCGACCACTGCCGGGATTTCCAAGGATCTGGCCATAATAGCCGAATGAGAAGTCCGTCCGCCGATATCCGTCGCAAAAGCTTTGACAAATTTGCGGTTAAGCTGGGCCGTATCAGACGGGGTCAAATCATCTGCAATAATAATTACTTCTTCCGAAATTGTACTAGGGCTAGCAGCTTTCACTCCAAGCAAGTGGGAAAGGACCCGCTTCGTAACATCACGAATATCTGCTGCCCGCTCACGCATATATTCATTGTCCATACTTTCAAACATCGCAATAAACATATCCGTCGTTTCTTTCAGAGCGTGTTCGGCATTCACTTTATCTGTGCGGATTTTTTCTTTAATTGGTCCAATTAACTCCGGGTCTTTTAATACGAGGATGTGGGCATTGAAAATAGCAGCTTCATCCCCGCCAAGTTCCTTTTCTGCATTTTGCTGAATAGCTTCCAGTTCACGGATTGAAGCCGTTATTGATTCATCTAATCGCAACGTTTCCGCATCGACATCTTCAATCTTCTGCTTTTCAAACGTTAAATCCGGCTCAATCAAACGGTAGGCTTTTGCCATGGAAATCCCGCTCGATGCCGCAATTCCTTGTAATATCTTCATTATTTTGCCAGTCCCTCTTTTTGTAACGTATTCTCCAGTTCTTCCAGCGCTTTTTCGGCGTCTTCCCCTTCCGCACGTATGGTAAACTCCTCGCCCATGCCAAGGCCAAGTGACATAACACCTAAAACGGATTTGAAATTCACTTCTTTTCCTTTATGAAGGATAAAGATATCCGATTTAAATTGATTCGCTGTACTCACTAATTGGGTTGCCGGCCTCGCGTGAATTCCAGTCTTATCGATTACAGTAAATTGTTTTTCTGCCATTTTCTCTCTCTCCTTTTTCTAGCCGTTATTTACCATCTCAAATTTGTGCAGACGGAATCGCTTATAATGTAAATTGTTTCTTTTTTCTATAGTAACATATCATAATTTTACATTTCCTGTAAAACAGAAGCAACTAAAGGATGACCTGCTTCCAAACCAGAAATCTCTTGAAGGGTTGCTTCCACACCTTGATTGGCAATCATTTCCTGCAATTGCACAGCTTCCTCATCTGCTTCATGATTGAACGCAAGAGCTGCTGCAATGACCTTTGCCAAATAGACAGGTACCTTCCCGGTTGCTTCCATATACATGACAGCCGGACGAACAAGACGATCCCGTGCACCTAATTTGCGGAGAGGCCCTCTCGCGACCCTGGTCACTTCATCCGATATAAATGGATTCGTAAACCGGGAAAGGATTGTTTCAATATATTTTTCATGTTCTTCTCTGTCAAATTGATACGTCTGAATCAGTGCCTCCCCTGATTCCCGCAAGGCACCTTGAATCGTGTCGGAGACCCGCACATCCTTCATCGCATCGATAATAGTACGATATCCTAGATGATAGCCGACATAGGCAGCCGCTGCATGTCCCGTATTGACCGTAAATAATTTTCGTTCAATGTATGGGGTAAGATCCTCGACAAAGGTAATGCCGTTAATCGGCGGCTTTTCCCCTTTTATTGCCGGGGCTTCAACTACCCATTCATAATATGGCTCAACGAGAACTTGCAACAGTTCCTCATTCGTCTGGTTCGGTACGATCCGGTCTACAGCCGCATTCGGAAACCCAATCATCTCATTTAATATAGCTTTTTCCTCTGATGTACAATGCTGGTAAATATTTTCTTTCAGCAGCTTCGTTCCGCCGACCATGTTTTCACAAGCAATTATATTTAAGGGCTGTTTATTGGTTTTAACCCGTTCACGCAATCCTTGTGCAATGAGTTTCGAAATAATCGGCAGCACATTCGGTCCAACTGCAGTAGTGATAATGTCTGCTTCAGCAATTGCCCGGGCCGCCTCTTCTGGATTGCTGACACTATTAATGGCGGAAATGTTTTTTACAGTTATGGTCTTTTTATCTTCGGCAGCCAAAACAACAGAATACTGTTTCTTTTCATTGATTGCTCGAATGATTTCGTCATTGACATCAACAAAAGTCGTATCGTATCCGGATTGATATAGCAACAATCCGATAAATCCCCGTCCGATATTTCCTGCCCCAAAATGTACTGCTTCCAATTAATTCACCTCATTAAAGATGCGAATGATTTCCTCCTCGGAGTTCGCATCAAGGATAGATTGAATGTTCTCCTCCTCGGAAAGAACGATTGCGATTTTGGAAAGAATTTCTAAATGCTCATCACCTTTACCGGCAATACCGATTAAGATTTTTACAATATTCCCGTCACCAAAATCAACGCCTTCTGGTACCGTAACAACCGATAGGCCTGTTTCCTTCACTTTTTCTTTTGCATCTTCAGTACCATGGGGTATCGCAACGAAGTTTCCCATATAAGTAGACGTTAATTCTTCCCGTTCCAGCATTTTATCGACATAGGAAGGTTCAACATAGCCGCGATCAACTAAAATTCCTCCTGTATAGCGGATCGCTTCCTCTTTATTTTTGAATGATACATTAAGTTGAATATTTTCTTTTGCTAAAACTTCTTTTGCCATTTCCAATCCAATCCTTTTTCATAATTTTTTATCGTGTAAAAATAGCTGAAAACGCTCAGCCAAGTATTGCTTAACCGCTTCTTCATCTCCAGAATGGAATAGATTAACCGCTTTTTCCTCCTGAATTACCAAACTGCTCAGATGACTTAGTATGTCCAATTCTTCCTGACGAGCTGTTTTTGGCGCCAGCATGAGAAGAGCAGTTGTTACATCCATCTCATCCTCATTCATCCCCTTCACTTTAAGCGGATGTTTAAGGGAATAAATCGAAAAATGAATGGAAAAAACGTCCTCCGAACGAGTATGGTAAAGTACCAATTTTGTACCTGGAACTCCTAGTCCGCCTTTTTTCTCTCTTTCCCGCAATTGACGGAAGAGGTTCTCCATATTCTTTATCCGTCTTCGCTTTTCTACATCCCGACAAATAGCTAATAGTACCGAATCTGTTTCTCTAATTTCTTCTACATAAAACGAATGGAGCAAATTTAAAATCGCATCCGTATAAAATTTGAGCGTTTCTAACTCCATAAGCGCATCGTTGGAACTTTTTTTATGCTGTTTATTTTTAACGTTTAGTTTCTTTTTTCGAATCGATTTTTTTATCTGATGTACTTCGGCCTGGTTTAACATCGGAGAAACAACAATATAATCCTTTTTGTCCAGCTCTTTTAACGGAATCGTAGAAATGATGACATCATACTTGTCCAAATCTTCCCGTTCCACCTCAAACAAGGATTTATTTTCAATTTGTTTAATTTCCGGAACATATTTCATCAGCTTCGTTGCTAAAATTTTTGCTGAACCAATGCCGCTGGAGCAAATAACGAGTGCATTCAGATTTTCATCTTTCAGGATTGCCGCTGCAAAATGGAGAACGAGATAGCCTATCTCATCTTCCGGAAATTGTAATTTATGGAAAATAACTTCCACAGCCTCTGCTACTAGTTCAAATAAATGATGATAATCCTGTTTAATTTGGTCAATCATCGGATTCGTAATCTTCATGTGGTTTTGCATCCGATAAATGGCTGGGTTTAAATGGGTGACTAGATCGTTCAATAATTGGCTGTTTCCTGAAATGTCAACATGCACCCGTTCATTGACATAAGCAATCAGCTGTTTCACCTGATACGCCAAGCCAGGGCTCTCGGCTTCCAGCAAATAATACTTGTCTTCCCGAAGTTTGGCTCCCCGCAGATGCATCGTAATGTAGCCTATCTCATCTTCGGGAATATCAATATTTAACGATGCTCTCAATTCGCGGATAATCTTCTCCGCGATGGAAAACTCTTTTGTTCCTTGTATTTGCTGTAAATACTTCTGTTCAAATTTGATTGCCTCGCCCTTTTGCAGCCGCTCCATGGCCAAAGCAAGATGGACAACCAAGCCGACATAAGCACTGTCTGCCAGCTCATATGGCAAATCGGAACTTGCAGATTGTACGGCTTCCTCGATCAGCTGCAATTTGCGCGGATTCACAAGACCTAATAATTGATTCGAAATTACAGGCACTTGATTGTTTTGAATGTTTTCTTTTAACAAAGAAATAAAAGAAAACGGGTCCATATATTTGGAGATCAAAAATGTAATAGCTGATCGCTTATTCGCTTCTTCTCCTTCGATTTCTACCCCATAGCCTCTTTTTCGAATGAGGGTCAAATGAAAATCTGACAGCATCTCTTCCAATTCGTCCAAATCATTGCTGACAGTTGCGAGCGTGACATCTAATTCATTGGCGAGGGCAATCTGTTTTACAGGCTCCTTTGCTTCCAGAAGCATCGTTAAAATCAATGCTTGCCTTTCTTCCTGAGTATAGTCCTTAGGAGCAGAAGCGGATAGAAGTCGCTCCAGCTTCTTCTTATCCGCCTCTTCACCATGAATACGAATGCCTGTCCCAGCTTTTTTCTCCAGCTTCAAATGATAATCATACAGAATTTTTTCAACGCCTTTTAAATCCCGATGAATTGTCCGGATGCTTACCCCCAAAACTTCTGCCACTTCCCGAGCCGTCACTCTTTCTTCTGTCTGAAGCAAGAACAGAAGGATTTTCCGTTCCCGAGCAGTAATCATGGTTTCGCCCTCTTCTTTCCTATTCGTTATCTTTCAGACGTTTCACCAATTCATCATATTTCGGACTGTTCAAGAAGTTGTCTACCGAGATATGCTCTGCTGTCGGAAGTTTCGCTTTTGCGCGATCAGTCAAATCTTTATGGGTAATGACAATATCTGCATCATCTGGAATTTCATTGATTGCTTTATTCGTTACAAAAATATCAATATCTGCCTTTTTGAATTTATTTTTCAAGAGAGATGCGCCCATCGCGCTTGAACCCATTCCAGCATCACATGCAAAAATGATTTTATTTACTTGTTCCGGACTTTTCTGTTCACTGGATGCCGTTTCCTCCGTGTCATTTTCCCCTTCCGCATTCGTTAATGTGCCCGTAACGGAACTTTTCTTTCCTTTTAATTGTTCCATTTTGCCAGCAGCCTCCGCCAAATCTTCCGTTTCTTCCTTGCTTCTCTTTAAAATCAGAGACGAAACTGCGAAGGAAACAGCAGCCGCAACAATAACTCCAAGCACAACACCTAAATAACTATCTTTCGCTGTCATTGCAAGCACGGCAAAAATACTGCCGGGTGAGGATGGAGCTACCAAACCAGCACCGAACATCTGGAAAATAAATACGCCGCTCACGCCACCAGCAATTGCTGCTAAAATCAGCATCGGCCGCATTAATACGTATGGGAAATAAATTTCATGAATCCCGCCAAAGAACTGAATGATTGCAGCGCCCGGGGCAGAACTTTTGGAGGATCCTCTGCCAAAGAACATAAACGCAAGCAAGATTCCAAGACCTGGACCCGGGTTTGCTTCGAGAAGGAAAAGAATAGATTTTCCAGCTTCTGAAGCCTGTTCGGCGCCAATCGGACTTAAAATACCATGGTTAATCGCATTGTTTAAGAATAAAATTTTTGCCGGTTCAATAATAATATTCGCCAGCGGCAACAGCCCGGCAGCTACAATCACTTCAACTCCTGCGGCAAGTGCTGTATTTAACCCTTCTACTACCGGACCAATGGCGTATACTGCAATGATTGCCAGTATCGCTGCAAGAATTCCGGCAGAGAAGTTATTATAAAGCATTTCAAATCCTTGACGAATTTTGGACTGAAAAACATCATCGATTTTCTTCATCAAATAGCCTGCAAGCGGCCCCATTACCATTGCACCGAGAAACATTGGGATATCTGCACCGACGATTACTCCCATCGTAGCAGTCGCACCAACGACCCCGCCGCGTAAATCATAAACTATTCTTCCGCCTGTAAATCCTATCAAAAGCGGCAATAAATAAGTGAGCATCGGACCGACCATGGATGCCAATTGTGCATTTGGCAACCAGCCGTCCTCAATAAATAGAGCTGTGATAATTCCCCAAGCAATAAACGCGCCGATATTTGGCATAATCATCCCGCTCAGATAACTGCCAAATTTTTGCATTTTTGCCCGGACACTATTACTCTCTGTCATTTCCTCTACTCCTTTATAATAACATTAAATGATTCCTACTTTTATTTTAAGGTAACGCTTTCTTCGGATTCAATGAGAACAAAACATAACTTTGACCAAACACTTGTTGACAAAATTAAAATAGGATGCAACATTATATTGCCCTGTTTATAGAATGGTAAACGTGAATTAAAAGCAGGGGAGGGCTAATTTTTCGCTGTTAAATTATATAGAAACCCGTTTATTGCAGTGACAACAGAAAAATCAATAAAAATAGCACCCAAACTAATGTTTGAGTGCTTGTGCCTTTCCTAATTTCCTGCTGCTGAAAAAGCTGCCTCATCTGCAATGATCGTTACCTTCGGATGGTTTTTCAGTACAGATGCGGGAACTTCTTCCGTCACTTCTCCGTTTAACAATTTGGCTAGTGCCTCAGCTTTACTTTCACCGGAGACGAGCAAAAGAATTTCCTTGCTGTTCATAATCGTTTCTATCCCCATGGAGATTGCCTGCGTCGGAACTTCTTCAATTGAATTAAAAAACCGGGAGTTTGCCTTGATCGTCGATTCCTCCAAATCAACTACATGGGTTCTGGATGTAAAAGGGGTTCCCGGTTCATTAAAACCGATATGGCCATTCGCGCCGATGCCTAACAATTGTACATCAATGCCTCCTGCAGCACGTATTGCATTTTCGTGTTCCTGACATTCTTGCTGCAAATCATCAGCAGTTCCGTTTGGAACACGGACATTGTCCATGAAAATGTCCACATGATCAAATAATTTTGTTTTCATAAAATAGTAATAGCTGTTAGGGTCGTTTTTATCCAAGCCGACGTATTCATCCAAATTGAATGACTTAACGTTTTTGAATGACACTTCACCTAGTTTATATTTTTCAATCAGACGCTTGTATAGCCCCTCCGGAGTTGAGCCGGTAGCTAATCCTAACACCGGATGGTCGATTCGGTTGATTCTTTCAACCATAAAGGAACAAGCTGCTTCACTCATCGCATCATAATCTTTTACTTTAATAATTTCCATCGCAATTCTCCTTTGTAGGAAACGCCAATACAAAATATGGCGTTTAGAATTAATATGGTCGTCAACGCAGAATATTATATTTCTTACTGCATCTCCTCAGACCAAAATCATTTTTTCATTGCTTGGTTGTATCCAGAGAATTTTTCATTATATTCGGCCTGCTGACTAGCATAAAAAGGTCACAACTAAATTGCTCACCATTTCACATATATTAAGGACATCAATTTTTAAACTTTCGTTGACTTACCACGAAAATAATTTTAACACCAATTGAAGCAAAGAAATGTGTCAATTCATTGACATATTTGTTACTTAATGTTGCATAAGTCATAGTTTTAATCAAACATCCTCAAAAATTTTTTCATCTGAAAGGAAGATTTCCAAATAAAGAGTAGAATTAAAAATAGCTCGAATAATTTTAAAGAAGTCGGGGGGAATCGATTTGAGCATTAGTTATCTTGAATTCAATGAAATGCCTGATAACAAAATATTGGATGGGATGAGTTGGATTCCAATACAAATCTCACGGATTTTAAACGAAGGCTAACGACTCACAGTATGTCTCGTGTAGGAAAGTGTATTGATAACGGACCCATGGAGTCATTTTGGGGAACCCTCAAATGTGAGAAATAATATTTACACAAGTAAGAGACATTTGAAGAACTCAGAAAATACATATATTTATATAATCATGAAAGATATGAAGAAAAACTAAACGGCCTTAGTCCTATTGAATACAGGACTAAAGCCGCTTAGGTTAAATTTTATTATTTCCACTGTCTACTTGACAGGGGGGCAGTTCATTGTTCTGAGCGCTTCCCGATTCCGAATTATTTTTCCATCTCTAACGTAACTTCATCAAGCAATGCCCTTACTTCATCGGTTGATTCAGTATTCATCAATTGGTTGCGCAGCTCGCTCGCCCCGCGAAAGTCTTTGACATAAATCTTAAAAAAACGGTGCAGCGATTTAAACGGACGCGGGTCCAGTTCTTTGGAGTAATGATCAAAGAGATCCAAATGAACTCTTAACAGATCCAATAATTCTTTGCTGCTATGTTCCCTTGGTTCTTTTTCAAAGGCAAACGGATTTTTAAAAACACCACGCCCGATCATCACCCCATCGACCCCATACTGTTCCACCAATTTTAGCCCGGTTTGCCGGTCAGGGATATCTCCATTTATTGTTAAAAGGGTGTCTGGAGCAACCTCATCCCTAAGCTTCTTAATTTCCGGAATCAGCTCCCAGTGGGCATCTGCATTGCTCATTTCTTTTTTCGTACGGAGATGGATGGACAGATTGGCAATGTCCTGCTGGAATAAGTGGGTCAGCCAGTCTTTCCATTCCTCGATATTTGTATAGCCGAGCCGTGTCTTCACACTGACGGGAAGTCCCCCTGCTTTTGCTGCCTGAATAATGTCTGCCGCAACATCCGGCCGCCGGATCAGACCTGCACCTTTCCCCTTCGGTGCCACATTTGGCGCCGGACAACCCATATTAATGTCGACTCCCTTAAACCCCATCTTTGCTAAGCCGATACTAGTTTCGCGAAAATATTCCGGTTCATCTCCCCAAATATGTCCGACAATCGGCTGTTCATCTTCGGTGAAAACTAAACGGCCGCGCACGCTCCACGTTCCTTCCGGATGGCAGAAACTGTGGGTATTGGTGAACTCGGTAAAAAACACATCAGGCCTTGCCGCTTTGCTGATGACATGGCGAAACACAACATTCGTCACATCCTCCATCGGTGCCAGCACAAAAAATGGCCGCGGCAGCTCACGCCAAAAGTTTTCTTTCATTTATACTCAATCCTCTCTTGATGAATTGCCAGTTATATTTTTCTTCTATATGCGATAATCAGTACTCGTAAACTTTACCACATCAAATAATAACAAAAAATAAGTATAAAGAAAATCGGGGAATAAAGGAAATTCGGGAAGAACGATGCAAAAAGGTCAAGTTAGAACACTTCTTGTATACGGTACAGGGGTATAGTATTATAAAGGTAAAAAGTTCAAAAAACAGATACTTAGAGGGGGATTGAGACGAATGAAAAGAAGAAAAGTCGGCATTTTGCTTTTCGATTATGTCGATGTTTTAGATTTTTCCGGCCCAGCTGAAGTGCTGGCCTTAGCAGCTAATAATAATGCGGAACAAATGCTCACGTTATATAAAAAGGAGTTAATGCCGACTCGACCTTTCGAAGTATTTACCGTTTCCAAAATGGGCGAAGAAATAATAACCCATTCAAAAATAAAAGTAAAACCGGATTATAGTTTTGAAACATGTCCCGAAACAGATATATTGATTATTCCCGGCGGTCCTTTAAGGGCTGTGCAATCGATTGCGAAAAACGAAAGAATCATAGATTGGATTTCAAGCCGGAAAAGGAATGATTATATTTGTTCCGTTTGTACCGGAGCAATAATTTTAAGTGAAACTGGATTATTAAACGGCAGGAAAGCAACAACCCATCATTTAGCTTTAACACTGCTGCAAAACAAGTATCCAGAAATTCAAGTGATTCCAAACAAAAAAGTTGTTCATGACGGAAATATCATAACTTCAGGAGGAGTCTCTTCCGGTATTCATATGGCACTCTATCTCATTGAACAAATCATGGGCAAATCAGCTGCCGAAAGAACGAGAAAAGTCATTGAGTTTCATCCTTGATAGACCAAAAGTCTTGGACTGTTTAAACCTAAGGTGTCAATCACGTATCATAACGAAACGACTGAAAATCAATGTAGATCGAATCCTAGTGCCACTTCTGAAATGATACTTCTATAATAAATTCATTTTCATAGACATTTGCAATAGCTTGTCCTCCTTGTTTTTGGACAAGTTGCTGAACAATATGGAGTCCTAATCCAAGCTGAGGACCAGTTCGGCTTGAATCAAGCCGGAATGTTCGATTAAAAATATGTTCCAGCTCAGAAATATCTGTCTCCTCCATGTCATTTGCTGTCCGCAGCCAGATATATTTGTCATCTTCTGTCAGACTTATCGTTACATAACTTTTAGCGTAAGTTAGTGCATTTTGAATAATATTGGTTACAATCCGAACAGCTGCTTTACGGTCAGCAAAGATTGGGGATACGTTATTTTCGTCCAGGTCCACCTTTAGCTGTTTATTCTCAAACTCCTCATAGAACATGAGCATCGTTTCTTCAACAATTTGGTCCAAATACTGCTGTTCCATGATTAATTTTTTATCGGAAGAATCCAATTGGGAAAGTTCATAAAACAGATCGACAATCATAATGAGATTGTCGATTTTTTTCTGGATAATAGCCAAAAACTCTTTCTTTTCTTCCTCAGATAATGCCGGGTCTGATAATAATTCGGAGAAACCTTTGATTGATGTTAATGGTGTGCGTAGATCATGGGAGATATTCGTTATTTCCTGTTTTAATTCCAATTCTCTTTTTTCAAAAGTCTGCTGATTCTGTTTGAATAAAATAATGAGCTGGTTGATTTTATCAGCAAATCGGGCCAAATATTTATTATGTGTATTGGTGCGCAGCAATTCATTTGTCCCGAAATGTTCACTGATTTCCTCCAGCTGTTTTGTCATTCTTCGGACATCCCATTGTAATAATAAAAATCTGGAAACCGAGACAATCAAAAGGAAAACTAAAATGATAATCATCAACCAGCTCTCCAATGCTTATCATCCCCTCTTTATCAATCGATGTTTTGTTTTGCGAACCGATTTGCTCCAATCAGCAGGGCAATCCCTGATATCAAAAAACCAACGATCCAATAGGTAAGATTAATTTGAGCTGCATCATTTAAATAGCTCATTAGATTTTCGTCTAACAGGGCATCCGGTGTATACTTATACAACTCGTTTAAGCCTGAAAACGGACGGAGCAGGAGTCGAAGCAAGTTTTCAGAAAAGGCATAAACGAATAATAAAATGATAATAATATATGCTTCTCCGACTTTCAGCATTTTCAATACATGGGTTAGGAAAAATCCGCTCACTACAATGGGAACCATATTCAAACTTGCTATCAGAAAGTTTCCGACCGCGTGATGTTCATCAACAAACAGACTTTCTCCCAACACAATCATCAACAGCATTCCAATGACACAAATCAGCAAAAAGGAACCGAGAGTCAGCACCAGCTTCGACCAGAAAATTATTTTTCGGGAAATACCGAAAGAGATGGATTGCTTTAACAAACTATTATCTTTGCCGGTAAGAGCTGAATTATAGATTGTCCCTATGATAATAATCAATGTCCCGCTGGCAATAACATTCGAATAGAAAAACTTACTCGTAGCATACGGAAAATCGGAATCTATCTTTCCTGTAGAATAGAGAATAACGGCGGCAGCAGCAATCAGCAAATAACAAATAAAACTTGTTATATATACTCCTTTTTTGCGCAATAGACGATAAGTTTCGCTTTTCATATAATTAATCATTCGTCCTCTCCTCCACTGCTCCTAAAAAGTATTCTTCCAAACTATGCGCTTCGATGCGAAACTCCTTGACGAGCACTCCGTGGTCGACGAAGAGACGATTAATATCCCCAGCATGCTCGACATGATTTTGAATGGCGATAACTTGATTTGGCAGCACTTTATACTGAATATCTGCATAGGTCCGCTCTAATAATTGGGATGATTTAGCAACATCGTCGACTGACATCAGAATTTGTTTCTTGCTCTTTTCATTGAGTTGTTCTTTCGTTAAATCATCAACGATAATGCCATTTTTAATAAATACAAAACGGTTTGCCAGCAATGCCAATTCAGCTAAAATATGACTGGAAATGAAGATTGTTATTTGTTTTTCCTGATTCAGCTTCAGCAATAACTGTCGGATTTCCATAATTCCTTCTGCATCAAGTCCATTTATCGGTTCATCTAGAACTAAACAATCAGGACTGCTAAGAAGACAAAGGGCAATGCCTAAACGCTGCTTCATTCCCATAGAATATTCTTTAAATCTTTTCTTTCTTTCCTTTGCCAGACCGACAATTTCCAAAACTTCATCAATTCTTCTTTTATTAATTACACCCCGTTGAATCTGGAAATATTCCAAATTTTGTCTTGCTGTAAAATCCGGAAAAAATGCAGGTGCCTCAATCATAAAACCGATTTTTTTGCGCGCGGCATCCAAATTTTTTCCTGATTTTCCGAATAGCTGGATCTCACCGCTTGTCGGCAGGACCTGTCCTGCAAGGAGTTTGAACAATGTTGATTTTCCTGCACCATTTTTCCCGATCAGCGCACAAATTTCCCCTTTTTTTAACGAAAAATTAAGGGACTTAATAACTTCTGCATTTTTAAACTTTTTGCTCAATCGATACGTTTGAATAATCGTATCCATGTTTAAGACTCCTTCACTAATGTTTTGTTACCATCAGTTTAGCTTAGAAGTCTTTAAAATCCTTTAAGCAAATCATAAAGAATTCATAAAGTTTCTTCGCTAATTCCATACAAGCAATAAATCATATGTTGACGTTGATATTTGTATCGCCCTATACAGCTGATAATTGAAGTTAGACAAGCATAAAGCCTACTCCCCAAATCGTCTTAATATATTCTTCATCTGTAACCTCAGAAATTTTTTTTCGGAGGTTGGAGACGTGGACGCTGATCGTATTGTCATCGCCATAATAGGTTCCTTTCCAGATATTTTCATAGATTTCGCGTTTAGACAAAGCACGTTCAGGGGTGCTCACGAAGAAGGACAGAATTTCAAACTCGGCATTTGTCAGCTGCAGTTCTTTGCCGTTTAATGTTGCCAACCGTTTTTCTTTATTTATAGCAAGCCCGCGCCATTGAATTTCCGTCTGTTTCACCTGCTTTACTGCTGCTTTTCGCAGCTGAACTTCCACCCGGGCCAGCACTTCTTCCTGATGAAACGGTTTTGTGATATAATCGTCCGCTCCCATTTTCAATACTTGCACTTTGTCCTCGATATCGACTTTGGCAGAAATAACGATTATCGGAATTGAACTTTCCTTTCTTATTTCTTTGATTAGTTCCTCCCCGGTTTTTCCCGGGAGCATCAAGTCTAATAGTATTAAATCAAACACCTTATTTTGCAGCTGCAATAAACCTTCCGTACCTGAATAGGCAGCAACCGGTTCCAACTTTGCTTTTCGCATTATGAAGCTTAACAGCATGCTAATTTCTTGATCATCTTCAATGATTAAAATTCTTTTACCTTGATTCAATTCTTTCACCCCTTTGTTTATTTGATAGTCTCTCGGAAATTAAATTTCCGCATAAGCTCTAGTCTTTCGACTAGGGCTTTTTATGTGCTTCACCCCCAAAAATCAAAATAATAATGCATATTACTTGACTTTTTAAAATCGCCCCAATAATCGGCATGAAGGCATTATTTTTTGATGAAATGGGGTAGATTTTATTGTTGAAAAAAATTCGTTCACATGATGATTTTCTAACGTTTATGTCTCAAAAAATTGATTTATATTATCCAAATAAAAGGATACTTAGAGAACATTTCACTCACTTGATTATTTGGGTAAGCATCATTGATCTTACTAAAACTGCCCATTTACTGAAACATCGATATTCTTCTAATCCAAGAGGAAGAAAACCGAGAAACCCTTGCGATATGCTCCGAAGCCTGTTATTGATGCACAAACTTCAATACACAAGCGTAGATAAATGGGTTGATGCTTTGAGAACAGTGCCACTATATGCTATTTTGAGTGGTTTTCATCCCGATTCAACTCCTGGCGTCGGAACCTTTTATGACTTTTTCAATCGCCTTTGGCTTGCCCCTTCTCCGCACTTGATGAATAAGAAAAAACGGAAAGTTAAAAAGCCAAAAGCCAAAGGAAAAAAGCATCAAAAGATGGCTCCTAGAAATCCCGGAATTGTTGAAAAACTAGTGAACCGAGCGCTTAAACAACAAGGAAATGTACATTATGCGCCGAAGGCACCTGATGGTTTACAAACTTTATTTAAGGAAATGTTTGTTGAACCATCAGCTAACCAAGGCTTGCTTGGCGACACAAAATCATTAAGCATCACTGGTGATGGTACACCAGTTGAAACTGGTGGCCGTCCATACGGCAAACTACTCTGTAACTGTCGTAAACAAGGAAACTGGAAATGTGATTGCCTTCGAAAATTTTCTGATCCTGATGCAGATTTTGGCTGGGATAGTAGCCGCGAAAAATATTACTATGGACGAAATCTCTTTATGATTAGTGCTTCCGAGAGCCCGTATGATTTACCTATTTATCCTAGATTATACCGGGCTAGTAAACATGATTCTGTTTTATGGGTAAGCACCTTTCATGAACTACTACACTGGTACCCCAATTGGAAAATTGGGGAAAGCATCTTAGACTCTGCTTTCGATGCTTATCCCATCTATGAAATGCTAGAACGGTATGATGTGTCCGCCATCATCGACCTTAATCCAAGGCGTTCTAAGCAATTCACCTATAATAAAATGGACATTAACCTAGACGGTGTACCTGTTTGCCCCATTGGGCGTGAAATGCTTGATTGGGGCATAGATAAAAAGCGTTACCGCCGTAAATGGCGTTGTCCAGCAGCCGTGGGTGGTTGGCAATGCCCGCATCCATGTTCTGATTCGAGTTATGGACGGACATTTTATACATCAACCAAAAATAACCCTAGGTTATTTCCACGTGTAAAGCGTGACAGTAAAGAATGGCGTAAGCGATTCGCTCTCCGTACGGGAGTAGAACGGTGTATCAAACGCCAAAAAGTTGATTACAAGCTGGAAGGCTCAAATGGACGAAGTTCCCGGCATTGGAACATACGCACATATATCATCGCCATGTGCCAGCATGTAGACGCTTGGGTAAAAGAAACTGAAAAGAATCAATATAAGGAGTTGCATCGAAAAGTAAAATCAATATTATTCATCTAACATTTAAATATTAACTTTTTTAAAATCTGCATATCGCAGGTTTATTTGGCATGCAGTTTTTTATCTCTAACACCCTAAGGATTATTTTAGGTTACGCGAAACCTCCAAAAGTCCCGAAATTACTTAATTAATTTCCGAGTTTCTATATTTGATTAATCAGAAACACCAATCATTAGGAGTTCCTGGCATCTCTGTATTTGACTGCAAGAAAAAAACACCCTTTTTCTGCCTAAGGTGCCTTTTTCCATGCTGCTGTTTACCATTATTTTAATTATTGTTATTAAAAAGTTTCCGCAAATTGAGCACATAAAAATTAATTCCAATAGTTGTCTGATGCAATGCTTCTTTACAAAATTAAGTGAGGAGTTCTCTGTATTCTAAGATTAAAATTCGTTTATTTTTGAAGAGTTCGCTGCTTAAAGAAAATACTCCGGAGCTTTGGCAAATTGCTGCTTTTCAAAATGTTCTTTGGGCATAGCTGCAAATAAATTTCGTCTCTATCTTGAAAAATGGCAATTGGCTTGAGAAACGTTTTTCATTGGAATTGAGCATGTGCTTATAAAAAAGTGCCGTCACTTATATTTCCAGTTCAGCTCTAACGAACAGTTTTTCTCTATGCTCAATATACTACATTTCTTTCATTCAGAGAAAAAAATATGAGCGTATAATTCGCCGATTGTTAGCGTATATCAAATTGATGAACGAAAAAATAGCTTATTTGCCAATTTTTTATAATAGCAAGTTCGGCTAAAAAGATGAAACGCACTAAAATGAAAAATCCCCCAAACTAACAGTCCGAGGGATTACAACTTTTATTGGTTATGGCTATTATGATTTTCAGGCGGCGGATTAGCGCCCGGTTCTACTACTAAAAACTGCCCCATCATCCGATTATCTTCATGCATTAATATATAGCAATGGTACATATAAGGATATTTTTCATCCGAATAATTTCCAAAACGGGTGTCGTTGTCTCTCCTACATCATTGGTCACATGAATTAATACTTCATCCCTTTGGAAGCTTTAATGGCAAGGGCTAAATATGGTTCATTAAGTCCCCAGGTGTCCGTTGTTTTTCTTTCCAAAAATTCGACTTCCCCTTTATTAAAAGTTAAATGAAAAACTTTCCTGCCCTTATTATCCAATTGATAATCTAGCAGTTTAGGAATCTTTAATTCGTTTCTAAACGTAATTTCTCCTATTGTTGAAGTTTTAGCTGTTCCCATAGACCAAACGACAAAAGCGACACCCCCCCAATGTAATAACAAGCAGCAGTGCCCCTATATACAAAATCCATTTTTTGATTTTCGCCATCAAACTCTCCTTTTTCTCCCCGTTATTTATCCCAACGAATTTCATAGCCGTGAATCCAATCCTGGCCTTTGCCGGCAAATAGCGGAAACAGGATGGATAAGATTCTGTCCCGGAACCATGCTGCTCTAGGACCAATTTCCTTTTTCCCGCTTCCGTTTCTTCTTGCGGTTTTAATAATTTTTTCAGCACGTGTCTTTCTGTCCGCTTCGAAACGCTGGAAAATTCTTTCGATCGGCAAATTTAAATCTTTAATCAATTTTGCCAAATACATACTGTCTTCCAGTGCAACTGATGCTCCCTGTCCTGCATGAGGACTCATCGCATGGGCAGCATCTCCGATAAGAACTACCTTGTTTCTGGACCAATTTGGCAGGCTGTCAATGTCATATATATTGCTCTTAAAAATAGATGGAGATTGCTTAATAATCGCTTCAATCGGAGGATGCCAATTATTATGAAGGTTCAGCAGCTCTTTTCGAATCTCTTCTGTTCCTTGCAACCGGAGCTGTTCCCTTGAAATTTCCCTTTCTGCCGGAATATTGCTCCACCACATAACTTCCTCTCCATCGCCTTTATTGCATAACGTATATCCAAAAAATTATAATGGACCCAAGATTTTAGACAGCAAGAAAGGATATGTTAAGGTAGGTTTATGAAACAAAAAAGGAAACGATATTCACCAGAATTTAAAGCACAAGTTGTATTGGAAATTCTTAAGGAAGAGAAGTCTTTAACTGAGCTGTCCTCTGAATATGGGATTCATGTTAATCAGCTGCGGAAATGGAAAACACAATTTCTAGAACAAATGCCGCAACTGTTTCAAAAGCAGAACAAGGATCAAGAAAAGATGAAAGCTGATTATGAAGAACAAATTGAAAATCTATACGCTGAAGTAGGCCGATTAACCACGCAATTGTCGTGGCTCAAAAAAAAATCTGGCATCTACCACAACTAGGCAAGAACGTGTGAATATAATCGAATGGCAAGACTCAGAATTATCCATTACAAAACAGGCAGAGCTATTAAGCCTTAACCGTTCAAGCCTTTATTATAAACCAGTCGGGCCTTCAGCAGAAGATGTAGCCATCAA
>NZ_BMEV01000060.1 GCF_014637175.1 Compostibacillus humi
GGAAGCCACCCGTCCTATTCAGTATAAAGGATTTTTTTATGGACAAACCACTAAATAATTGAACATTCTTAGTATTTTTTGTTTTTAGATTTAATTTATGCAATGCTAGTGATATCGTATAAAGGAATAAAAGGAGCGTCAGAAATGAGATTATATAAAATTCAAAATGGAAATTATCTTTCTCAGGGAAAGGTGCTTTCTGTCATCAATGAAAAGGAAGAAGTCATCGGTTTGGTCACAAAAGAAGACATTCCCGGCTACGAAAAGAACCATGTATTCTCTTTTACTGCGCATACAGACGGTTCCAAAGCAATTGTCGGAATTAAAAAGAACGGATTGGCCCGGCTTGTTGTGACGAAATACGGGGTCATCACCGAAAACGGAGATTATGAGCTGAAAGAAAAGGTGGGAAATAATATTTTCTATTTTTGCGTTACCGGGGTTCTTGGAGAGACAAGCATCCGTATCGAGGAAGATTGGGACGGAATGCTGGAAGTAAAAGCAGACGGGGTGGTTATTGCATCGGTGAAAGAAAAGGATCTCCATGGAATTTTTCAATTTGAAGATGAGATTCAGGAAAATGATCTGCTTTTTGCCATAACGGTCTTGATGTTCTTTATGAAAAAAATATATGATGACGACGCGAAACTCTTGGAATGGTTATTGTTAAATTAATTCCGTTAAGTTCACTAGCGAATCTTCATAACTACTAGGCCTTCGTCTAATTTTCCATTGACAGCCCCGAAGAAACCAACCTTGCTATTATTGCATGGGACTGGCGGGACAGAGCATGATTTAATTCCCCTGGCATCCCGGATCGATCCGGAAGCGAACGTGCTAAGTGTTAGAGGAAATGTTTTAGAGAATGGCATGCCCCGATTTTTCCGCCGTTTAAGTGAAGGAGTGTTCGATGAAGCGGATTTAATCTTTCGCACTCAGGAACTGAATGAATTTCTTGATGAAGCAGCAGAAAAATACAGTTTTGACCGCCAAAATATTGTAGCCATCGGTTATTCCAACGGTGCAAATATTGCCGGCAGCCTGCTTTTCCATTATAGCGATGCTTTAGCTGGAGCCATTTTGCATCATCCGATGGTTCCAAGAAGGGGAGTTAAGCTTCCTGACTTAACCGGTAAAAATGTATTTATCGGTGCCGGGACAAATGATCCGATCTGTTCTCCGGAAGAGTCAGAGGAATTAAAGTCACTTTTGGAAAATGCCGGTGCTAACGTCGAGCTTTTCTGGGATAATATGGGGCATCAGCTGACGATGAGGGAAGTGGAGGCAGCAAGCGCCTGGTATACATCCAATTATTAAAAAAAGAGCAAGTTCCCTGCATTTTGGCAGAGGAGCTCGCTCTTTCTTTGTTTATATATAGTTATCATCTTCAGTATAGTTGTTATGATGAAATTTAAAGATAGTGTAGGGACGTGATGTAATGAAAGGAACGATAACCAATGCGTTGTTCAGCTCTATTGTCGGGGCGATTTGGAGTTAACTGCTTTTTTATATTTCCGTATTGTCTGCTTCATGTTTCATTCGGCTTATATTAACTATTTTTCTCTTTGCCATCCTGTAAAAACTTTACATAAATTCATTTATCCAAGTTGAATGACGGCGGCGAGAAAATAATTTTTTCTTATCTGTACTTTTAATTGCTGCGTTCATTGACTCGTATTTTATCATGAATTGATTTCTCCATATGGAGCCTTTTAACGTATAAGTGATTCATCTATTTTTTCTAGCCATTCGTCCATATGCTCAAATAACCGCTTATCAATTGGTTCTTCCACTTGCCGTTTATATTCCTTTAAAAGGCCAAGCATCGTATGATTTCCGGACATTTTTCTGAAAATGTGGTTCATGTCCGGAATGATATGCCATACAGCAGGCCCTTGAACTAAGTCGGCAATTTTTTTGGCATGTTCCGGCGGGACTTGAATGTCTTTATCTCCTGTAATAGCCAGGACTGGGCAAGTGACTTCTTCCAAATAATCGCAAACATTATATTTAAACTGCTCCCGAATCCATTTGGCATTAATTTTCGCTCCACGGATACGCATTACGTCTTGATCCGATTCAACGATTTTCTGAATGGTGGCAGCATTTTGCTTCCTGCCCTTTTCTGCAACCTTTAATAAACGGAATAATGCTCCTTTCCATCCTTTCATTTTTTCGATTTCCTGAAAGGCCATTTCGCTTTGTATTGACAGCAAATCCTTGGACGGTTCGGCAGCACCGGCGAGTAAAATCAAGCCGGAAACAGGTGTTTTCTTATGAACGGCCGGTGCAATTAAAGCCCCTTCGCTATGTCCGGCAATGAGGATTTTTTCTTTATCCACCTTTGGATGACTTTGCAAATATCTTACGCATTCGGCTGCGTCATCAATTAAATCATATACGCCAGCAGCATAGTAGTCCCCTTCGCTTTGATGGGTTCCCCTTTTATCATATCGAAGGGTGACAAATCCTTTTCTGTCAAAGTATTCCGCTAAGTCTTTATAAAGATTCATATTCATTTTTTCCATATTCCCGTCTCTGTCAGATTTTCCGGAACCAGGAATAATAAGTACGGCCGGATGAACGTTTCTTTCCTCTTCTGGAATCGTCAGTGTTCCCCTCAACGTATAGGCGGATTTAATTTCCACTTCCATGCTTTTCGTCATTTTTTTCTCCCCTTTCCGCTCCAGGCATGATAACGGTTGAAAATAACCGCAAAGTCCGCTTTTCACCTGGAGCATAATTAGAATATTTTTGAAAAACTTTGTTTAAATCAGCCATGAACTGCTGCAATTCATCGTCTGACAAATAAAAATGTCTTTGTCGATAGCCAACCCCATCCCGGGCAAAATCTACCGTTTCTCTTTGCAAATACGCTTCGAATTCTTTCGTTAACTGGGCGGTAAAAAACATGAAGTACTGAAGATGATCTTCTTTCGAAATATTCTGGATTTCTTCCGGAGAAATTTGAATGGCTGAAAGGTCTAGCGCATATACCTTTTCGATGGTCCCGCGAATTTGATTTTCTTCGACAACCTGCAATATGTTCGTTTTTACTAATGTGTCTAAATGGCGGTAAAGGGTGGCCTGAGGAATGTCGTCCACTTCCTTTGCCAATGTTTTTGCTGTTCTTTTCTTGCCGTCAAGAAACCGCTGGATAATTTTAAACCGTATTGGATGCAAGATTGCGTCTAATTTATTCAATAGGAATCACCTCTTTATTATCGACTACAATTATATTATCATAAATGATAATAATTGTAAACATGATAACAAAAATTTAGACATATGTACAAAAAATGAAACTATGTATCCCGATATTTCGTATTTATAGTACAGTGGTAATAAGAGTTTTTTGCGATAGAGAAATGGGGGATGGATGTTGAAATTATTTATCGATATTTTGCTATTTATAATTATTGCGTATTATTGTTACAGATTTTTCCAAGTGCTATTCCGGCTGAATCATCATGTGCTATTTCCGCTGACGGAACAAGATTTGAATGAAGTACGGCCCCAGCCGGAAAGCAAATTAGATTATCCAAACTTTTCGAGCCATAAATTTCATATCCTGTTCCACGGGGGGCTGCTCGCATTTGTCATTGCAGTTTATTTTTGGGGATTATCTTTGAGCGAAATCAACTTGTCACTATACCTTACTTTGCTGTTGCCGGCAACGAGCACGAATGATGTGTATCGCTTATTTGCCTTTGTGGAAGAAGGGGTTATTTCCGGATTTCGCTTTGTGCCGTGGGGAAGAATAACGTCATTTGAGTATATTCCGATTGATATAAATCACAGGTTTTACGGCTATGCAAAAGAAGTAAATAACAGCTATGAATTAAAAATAAAAACTAAATTCGGATCGGTCAGCTGTGTTGTTTTGACCGAGGAAATGAGGGAGAAACTAACAGGGATTTTGACGGAACGGATTCCGGGAGCAGAGAAAGAAAAGGCGGCATTGCACCGTTCAGAAATATAATAGAGGCAAAAAAGCTTCCGTTATGTTACTGCGCTCCAAAAGTTAGAGTGAAAATCTAATTTTTAGGGGTCACCAACTATCGGATAGCTTTTTACATTAGCATAATTTAACATGCTTTCCATTCTGTTCGGATTCGTTTCATTAATTTTTGCAAATTATTCTCCACGAAGGAAATACTATTCACTGGGTTAACATCCTAATTTGTAATCCAATACATCAAAATATGGATGGTTTTGCAAGTTATTCATTGCAGGATTATGCGTGCTGTTATAAACTATCCATGGATTAATTTTTTCTGGGAAATGACAGGAATAGCAATGGTCAAAGTATGTGATATATAAGCTTAACTTGGATTACTAAGACAACGTGCTTTTGCCGAACAGAAATAAAGTCAGGAGGGTATTTGCATGTCGGAGGAAAAAGCAAAAAATACGAGAGCGAAAAGAAAAGCAAAAGAAGGAGATATGATTGAAGTTGTAAAGGGTCTCCAAAAAGGTAAAAAAGGAGAAGTTGTCACCGTCAGGGAAAATTCCGTGATTATTCAAATCGGCAAGCTGTCAGAAACGGGAGAACCAATTAAAACGGTAGTTAACCATAAAAATTATAAAATCATTTCCAAAAAAGAATAGTAAAAGCAGCCTGTTTGAGAAGGCTGCTTTTCTTATTTGCTCTCCCGCTTACCAGCCGCGGTCTTGCATTCTTTCTTCCTGCGGCAATGCGGAAATGTCAACACCTTTCATTGCTCCGCCCAATTCTTTGGAAAGTTCCCCGATTAGTTCGTAGTTTTCATAGTTAGCAGTTGCTTGTACGATGGCATTGGCAAACTTTTCCGGGTTTTCTGATTTGAAAATTCCTGAACCGACAAAGACGCCATCGGCTCCAAGCTGCATCATTAATGCGGCATCCGCAGGGGTTGCCACACCGCCGGCAGCAAAGTTGACGACCGGTAGCCTTCCGTTTTCTTTAATTTGTTTTAACACTTCATACGGTGCCTGTAAGTTTTTCGCCTCTGTCATCAGTTCATCGTCGCTTAAGTGTAAAACTTTTCGAACTTGTGCTTGTATCTTCCGCATATGTCTTACTGCTTCAACAATATTTCCTGTTCCCGGCTCTCCCTTTGTTCGCAGCATGGCAGTGCCTTCGCCAATCCGTCGTGCTGCTTCGCCAAGGTCACGGCAGCCGCAGACAAACGGGACGTTGTATTCATTTTTTAGTAAGTGGAATTCCTCGTCAGCAGGGGTCAATACTTCACTTTCATCGATACAATCGACCCCCATCGCTTCCAAAACCCGTGCTTCTACGATGTGCCCAATCCGCACTTTCGCCATCACAGGAATAGATACTGCATTCATTACCTCTTCGACAATTCTTGGATCGGCCATCCGGGCCACCCCGCCGCTTTTACGGATGTCAGCAGGAACTTTTTCCAATGCCATAACTGCAACTGCCCCGGCAGCTTCGGCAATTTTTGCCTGCTCGGCGTTAACTACATCCATGATTACTCCGCCTTTGAGCTGGTTAATTTTGTTTATCTTTTCTTCTAGCGTCAATACTTTTCCCATCCTGTTCACCTCGACAATAAATTTTAAAAATTTATTTAATTATAATTCCAATATGGTACTATTAAAAGTGTCAGTTTTTATTAATTTGACCATGTCAGTTTCAGGAAGGCGGATTGATTATGGAGATGTTAACGGTCCATTTGAACCGTTCCCACGACATTCCTTTGTATGAACAGTTGTATCGCCATATAAAACAGGAAATAATAAAGGGAAAAATTGCTTACCGTACGAAGCTTCCATCTAAAAGGAAGCTGGCAGAGCATTTAAAGGTGAGTCAAAACACGGTGGAATATGCATATGAACAATTAGTTGCTGAAGGATTTCTGGAAGCGGTGCCCCGGAAAGGCTTTTTTGTCATGGCAAAAGAAGAACTGGAATATATTCAGCCGGAACCCGATGTGCAAAATCCTCCTCAGAATGATCATGATAATGTAAAATATCATTTTCACCCAAGCTGGATTGATACGGACAATTTTCCAATGGATCTGTGGCGGAGAATTGCCCGGAATATAATGACGAAGGAAAACCAAAACTTATTATTATTGGGGGAATCCCAAGGAGAATATGAACTGCGCCGGGAAATTGCCGAATATTTATACCATGCCCGTGGGGTCAATTGTACTCCGGAAAATATTGTCATCGGTGCGGGAAGTGAATTTCTCCTTCAGCAAATTATCCATTTATTTGGGGAGAAAACGGTTTATGGGGTGGAGGATCCGGGATATCATGTCAT
This sequence comes from Compostibacillus humi, assembly GCF_014637175.1. Lineage (GTDB taxonomy): Bacteria > Bacillota > Bacilli > Bacillales > Amphibacillaceae > Oceanobacillus > Oceanobacillus humi. The sequence goes on from NZ_BMEV01000060.1 coordinate 6,278, forward strand.
TTCCCGGCTGCTGCACAAGCATGCGAATCAGGTATACCCTTTGGAAGTAGATGGGGAAGGGGTAAAGGTGTCGTCCTTTGGGGAGCTTGCAATTGATGTTGTTTATGTTACGCCGTCACATCACTTCCCCTTTGGATCGGTCCTTCCCGTCAATCGCAGGGTGAAATTGCTAAATTGGGCTCAAAGTGTCCCAGGACGATTTATTATCGAGGATGATTATGACAGTGAGTTTCGGTATAGCGGGAAAACGATTCCTTCTTTGCAAAGCATGGACAAGAGCGGAAAAGTCATTTATTTAGGTTCATTTTCCAAATCGCTGATTCCTTCTCTTCGCATCAGCTATATGGTGCTCCCAAACGAGCTGCTTGAGCGATACAAGGAAGAACTGTCCTTTTATCATTGTTCGGTTTCACGATTAGACCAGCATATTCTTAGCAGCTTTATGCGGGAAGGGCATTTTGAGAAACATTTAAACCGAATGCGGAAAATCTATCGCCGGAAGCTGGAGTTAGTATTGGAAATATTAAATAAATATCCGGATTATGTAGAAGTAATTGGGGAGCATTCTGGTCTTCATATCGTTTTAACAGTGAAGAACGGCATGAAGGAAAGCGAGCTGATAAAAAGAGCAATGGCAGAAAAATTGAAAGTTTACCCGATATCCTACTATTTTTTGGAAAAAAAGGAGGAGTTTCCTCCAAAAATTATTTTAGGCTTTGCGGGTATCCCTGAGAATGAGTTAGAAAACGCCATAATGACGCTATTAACAAGCTGGGAAATAGGCAACGGAAGGGATAAGATTAACAGTCATAATCGGTGACATGGAAAAGAAATTCATGTATCATTTTAAAATATAATTGAAGGGAGATGTAAGGATGAGCATAAAAATCGGAATTGTCGGCTACGGAAATCTTGGAAAAGGTGCGGTAAAAGCAATTCAGCTATGTGAAGATATGGAGCTTGTTGCCGTCTTCACGAGAAGAAATCCAGAGAGTCTTGCGTTAGAAGACACGGATGCACAAGCTGTCCATGTTTCAAAAGCAGAAGAATATAAAGATAAAATTGATGTCATGATTTTGTGCGGCGGTTCTGCAACGGATTTGCCGGAACAGGGACCGGAATTTGCAAAAATTTTCAATACGATTGACAGTTACGACACCCATGCGAAAATTCCTGAATACTTCCAGTCTGTTGACGAAGCAGCGAAAGCAGGCGGAAAAACGAGCATTATTTCCGTCGGCTGGGACCCGGGGCTGTTTTCTATTAATCGGCTGATGGCGGAAGCAATTTTGCCTAATGGCGAAAACTATACCTTCTGGGGAAAAGGATTGAGCCAAGGCCATTCTGATGCGATACGCCGGGTAGAGGGGGTTAAAAACGGCGTACAATATACAATCCCGATGGAAGAGGCAATTAATCGGGTAAGAAGCGGGGAAAATCCGGAGCTTACTACAGCAGAAAAGCATCGCCGTGTTTGCTACGTTGTACCGGAAAAAGGATACGATACGGAAAAAATTGCACAGGAAATAAAAACGATGCCGAATTATTTTGCTGATTACGAAACCGAAGTACACTTTATTTCCGAAGAAGAATTGAAAGCGAATCACTCTGCTGCGCCTCATGGCGGATTTGTCATCCGCGGCGGGAAGACAGGGGAAGGCAACACACAAGTGTATGAATTTTCCTTAAAACTGGATAGCAACCCAGAATTTACAGCAAGTGTCTTAGTTGCCTATGCCCGGGCAGCATACCGCTTGAATCAAGAAGGACAGTTCGGCGCGAAAACAGTTTTTGACGTACCGCCGGTTTATATCTCTCCACGATCACCAGAACAACTGCGAAAAGACTTATTATAGGATAAAGGCTGTCCAATGGGCAGTCTTTTTTCGTTTAGTGCCGATAATGCCATCTTTTAAAATTGTCAAAAGTGCCTTAGGTGCCAGGCACTTCCCGAATTTTGTCGAAAAGATTGGGGACTAATACCGGTGCCATGCACAAAATTAAAAGGTATAATGTATGAATAATGTATGGCGAAAACTTATATATTTTTCTATCATACTCATTTAAATAAGGGGGGTAATCCAATATGATGAAAGAATCTGCCGGTAATATTATTCGTAATGCGCTAAAGTCAGAAAAAACGGTGAAATCTTACTACGGAGAGTCAGAAATTAAAGTTTATCAGGGAGATGAATTAATCGAAAATAGCATCATGACTGAATATGTTTCCGACGATGGAAACAGAAAGATAATTAGTAAAGATAAAATCTCCCGCCAGGAAACCGCTGCTTTTAATGATGGGAGCAAAATAATCTTTTATAACAAAACATTAGGGGAAGCTTATGAAACGGAAATGGGAATGACAGACATGTTACGATTATCTGATCCTCGGGAGCAGCTGAAAATGATGCTGGATATGACGGAGGATTCCCATGAGTGCTTTTTCGTTGGGGAAGAACCATTTTTAGATTTAGATACTTATCATCTTCAGCTGAAACAAAAAGAGGATGATAGTTTATTTGGTGATGTTGATTTATGGGTTGAACAGAAATCTTCCTTTATAGTGAAAATGACAATGGAATCAGCTGCAAGCAAAATCGAGATGGAATATAAGGAAATCAATTTTTCCCCAACCTTTGCGGAAGGAATATTTTCTGTTAATATTCCAGAGAATATCGAGATATCGTCATTGGAAAAAACAATGGAACCAGCGGAAGTTTCCTTGAGAGAGGCTGCAGAGACGCTTGGACAAAATTTTCTAAAATTCTCTGAAGATGATATGAAACTAGTCAAAGTGACATTGCTTGATTATAGGCAATCCATCGGACGTTTTGAAGTGGAGCTGGAATATGAAACCTTAGAAGGGACTCCGTTACTTTCCATGTCTGTTTTTCCGACCCCGGAAGGGCCGGGAATGGGTTTAGGTCGAAAAAATATTACCGTTCGCGGCAAAAAGGCGAAATTCGAAAAGATGATTAACGGGATTACATGGGATGAAGACGGTCTGCGCTATTCGGTCATAATGCACAATCCAGACGTTCCAATCGAAGACATGATCAGCATGGCAGCAAATATGAAATAGTACCGCCAGTGCCTGATACCGGCGGTACTATTAATTTACAGCGGGGATTTTTATTTTTAAGGTGAAGGTTTCCTTCTTATAAGTGAAGTCAAGGAAGCCGTTGTATTTTTGCACGATATCGTAAATAATTTTTGTTCCCAGCCCTTCGTGGTCCCCTTCCTTCGTTGTTTTCCCGAACCTTTCGAACAATCCGTCCAATATATCCGTTGGAATCGGCAGACTTTCGTTGCTGCAGGTGAGTAAATACAGCCCGCTCCGTTTATAAAACTGTACCGTAATCGTCGCTTTCTCCTGTTTTTTTTCTTGCCATTCTTTACAGGCATCGATGCTGTTTGACAGTATATTTCCGATAAAAGCGACGGCATCATCATCGGACAAAGGCAACGAGGACAGCGGCACGTCAAAGTCATAAATCATTTCGATATTTGCTGCCTTTGCCTCCTTATACATATGGTGGAGAATACCTGCCACCGTTCCCCTTTCTCCTTTGATGGATAAATTTGTCTCTTCATATGTATCGACTAACTTGTCTAAATATCCCTTTGCTTCTTTGCTCTTATTCTGTTCAAGCATAAAGTGAATGGCAGAAATATGTTTCAAAAAATCATGTCTCTCCATCCGGACCGTAAGGAAAGTTTCATTCATACGCTCTTGTTCCTCGTGAAGCTCTTCAATTCTCCGCTCTAATGACCGGATTTTATTTGTTCCTGCAATTCGCATTCCCTCCATGATGAAAAATAGAAAAGGAGGAACAAAATAAAACCATTGTGGCGCCTCAACAATGTATATGCTGAAAGGGGTAAGCTGAAAGAGTAATAACAGCCTGTTCCAAATTTTTCCTGAAACTTCCGCATGAACTATAATTTTTTTGTAGACAACAATTACGGCTGCCGCAGCTCCAAGCATGAAAAGATAAAAGAGAACATTATTGGACAGCCTTAGGTACAGCAAAATGGCGTGGGCAAATAAAAGGATGACAATAAATACCGAGTAATGATTAAATCTTTTCAATCCAATCCCCCTAAAAATAATGCTTTTGCAAGTAATCTACTTTCTCTTTCGTAATCATTGCCTTTTCTTTTATTCCTTCAAAGGTGACGACATAGGAATTTTTCGCATATAAGGAAAAATTTTTCACATAATGGATGTTGATAATAAAGGAACGGTGGGAGCGGAGAAAATCCCTTTCTCTTAATTCGCCTTCCAATTCATTGAGGGTCTGATAGGTTTTAATTGCTCCTGATTTCGTATAAATCGTTGTGGAACGGCCAGTCCGCTCAATAAAAATAATATCCTTCTTTTGTATAATGTGGATGTCGCTCTTCTGTTTAATATATAAGCGGCCGGCAATATCGGAACCCCTCGTTTTTTCCTTGAGTCTCTCTACTGATTGAATCAGCCGTTCCTTTGTGTAAGGCTTCATTATATAATCATGTACTTGCAGCTCAAAGGCATGGACAGCATAACCGCTGTTTGCCGTGACAAAGATGACCGATATGTTTAATGCATGGGAATGGATGATATCAGCCAGTTCGTAGCCGGACAATTTGGGCATTTCAATATCTGCAATTAATAGGTTGATTTCTTCTTTTTTAATTTGTTTATAGGCTTCTTCTGCCGAGGTTGTAGCAAATATAATTTCCACCTCTGGTATGTTTTCAATAATTACCCTCATTTTATCCAAATCTATCTCTCTGTCATCGACGAGTCCAACTTTTAGCACTATATCACTTCCAACCGCACCAGTTCTTTTCAATCATTATAACATTATAAAATCCTTTTTGACCTCTTCGCGACAGAAAAAGGCATTTTCGCGACATAACTAAAGAATGGGAGTGCTCTTCGTATATATAATAAAATCAGCAAGAAAACGTAAGGAGTGAAAGCGATGATTGAGATTCAGGAAGTAACGAAACAGTTTAAGGATCGGAAAATATATGTTACGGCATTAAAACACGTATCCTTTCGAGTGGAAAAAGGGGAAGTAATCGGCCTGCTCGGGGAAAATGGGGCCGGAAAAACGACTTTGCTAAGGGTCATTGCATCTCTCTTGACCCCGACGGAAGGGAAAGTATTGGTTGATGGATTTGACACGGTAAAACAGCCGGAAGAGATAAAAAAAAGAATTGGGGTTTTGTTTGGCGGGGAAACCGGACTGTATGACCGTTTAACGGCAAAGGAAAATTTAGAGTTTTTTGCTTCCCTATACGGCATGGGAAAACATGAAACAAAGGTACGCATTGATGAATTGGCAAAAATGTTTGGCATGCGGGACTATTTGGACCGGAAAGTCAGCGGGTTCTCCAAGGGAATGCGGCAAAAGGTAGCCATTGCCCGGACGCTCATTCATGACCCGGATATTATTCTATTTGATGAACCGACGACAGGATTGGATATTACCTCTTCCAACGTCTTCCGGCAGCTCGTCCATCAGTTAAAGCGGGAAGGAAAAACGATTATCTTTTCCAGCCACATTATGGAAGAAGTCGGAATGCTTTGTGATTCTGTAGCGATGATTCACAAAGGGGAACTTGTCTATCACGGCAAAATTGAAGAACTGTATGAATCTGAAGAAAGCACGGATTTAAATTATATTTTCATGAGCAAATTGGTAAGGGGGAATGAGGGGTATGCTTCGTAAAATTTACCTGAAAGAAATGAAAGATGCGTTTCGTGATCGGAGAACATTATTGCTGACAGTATTCTTGCCCATTTTAATGATGTCGGCACTTACCTTTTTCTATGAAAGTTTAATATCTGACGGGGAAGAGAAAAGTTATACGCTAGCGGTACAGGAAGACATTGGACATGAGGAAAATATTTTTGCGGACTATGAAAATATTGAACTGGTAAAATATGAAAATCCAGAAGAGGCAGTAAAAAACGGTGAAGTTCATGCTGCAATATTATTTTCTGAAGGATTCATCGATCAAGTAAACAGTGCAGAAAAAGCAAAAGTAACTATTATCGGAGATTCTTTCAGTCAAAATTCATCCAATTTGATGAACTTGCTTGAAAACATTCTCAGTAATTATGAAAAAGCCGTCATTTCCAACCGCGTGATGGAAGCTGGGATGGATCTGGCGCTTATCCAGCCTTTCGCAATCGAGTACAGCGAAATTTCCGGTGAAGACCCAAATATTAATATCCTTGCTATTTTAATTCCGCTGATTTTATCTATCGCCATTGGTGTCGGTGCAAGCCCGTCATCAGCGGAAATATTTGCCGGAGAAAAGGAAAAGAAAACGATGGAAGCATTGCTGATGACTCCGGTAAGCCGTTCCACGCTAGTCTGGGCGAAATGGCTCACCATCTCGTCCATCGGTACCATCATTGGAATAGTTACACTTATCGTCGTCGCGATTGAAATATTCTTCTTTACGGAACATTTGAAAGCAGCCGTGAATTTTAACGGGAATGCTATAGCCGTTATCGGGCTGGCCATCGTTATTTCCATTATTTACGCTATGGTTTGTGCTTCAATTCTCATGATTACAAGTATAGTAGCCAAGACGGTGAAAGAAGCAGGAAGCTACAGTGCACCGGTTATGATGATTGCCATTTTTCCGATGATGATTATTATGGGTGTCGGAGTGAGTGAATTATCCTTTGTTCATTTCGCCATTCCGATTATGAACCTGTTCAGTGTAATGAAAGAATTGGTCTTTGGGGTGATCGACGTTCAGCATATCGGAATTGCCATTGTGAGCAATCTTGTAGTAACATTTGTGCTATTTATGGTTGGACGGATCATGTTTATGAAAGATAAATGGGTGATGAATTAGAAATAGACTGGAGCAAAGGAAGGGATTCTCTTGGAAATAGAAATGGTCGGACTAGGAATTCCAATCGCAATCGGATTAGCATTGATGGGATATTTCATCGGGAAAGGGCTGCAAAACTTCAGCACCCCGGAAAAACAGCAATCATATCAGCAGATTTCCGAAGAAGACTTGCCGTTTTACATCCATTTAAGCAAAGAAGAAGTGGAAGAACTTTTGACGAAATACCCTGGTGCACCGAAAATAGAGCTGAACGGAACAACCTACTACCCGTATAAACAGTTTATCGATTGGCTCACATCGAATGAAATATATAAGAAGTAATCCAAGGAAGGCATTGCCGCTTAGCGGCGATGCCTTTTCCGTACCACCGGTGCCTGTCATTTGTAAAATATTTCCAGTGAACTTTTTTGCTGCCTTATTTGTATAAAAAGTTAGAACAGTTAAAAGGGGAGGATATCATGGATACGATGTTAGGCTGGGTGATTAGTTCCATTGTTGCTGCTGTTTTAAGTATAGTGTATGTGGGCGTCATCGCTTCCTTAAATAAAAAAGTCGTCCGTAAAGCCGCATGAATCGCATCATGTGGCTTGAAAAAAATTATATCGTCTTAAGCAATAATTTTTTCAGCAATGGAGCAAAATGTTCCGGCAGGTCAGAGACGGTCGGAATTAATATATGCTCTTTTCCATAAATATTCTTCATCATGATTTCATCTTTCTCCTGCACTTCTCCGTCTGCCAAAAACATCCCGATAACATCCATGCCTTTTTTTCTCGTTTCAGATACGGCAAGGTGGGTGTCAATAATGCCGTTTTGGCTATAATGGGAAGCGGCCGGCTCCCCGTCGGTAAATACGAGCAAAAATTTATGCTTTTCTGTTCTTGCCTCTAATTCCTCGCTGGCTACCCGAATGCTAAAACCGTCCCGGTTATCTTCTTCCGCATCCAGCTGCATAATTTTAGGTCCGTGATTTCCGTACAGGGAATCGGCAAAAGAATGGACGATATGAAAATAATTCGGCTGATAATTTTCTTTCACTTCATTGGCATCTTCCCAAAAGCCAATAATCGAGTGCGGAATTTTTAATGATTTCAGCACTTCGTGGAAAAGGATAATACCTTTTTTAGTTTCGTCCATTTTGTTATGCATCGAAGCGGAACAATCAACGAGCAAGGTGAAAGCTGCATCAAATTCCTTTGATTCCTCGTTTTTCTTATAAAATACTCTAGGGTTTTCGTCCAGCACTAGGGGCAGCAATTTCTTCGACAGTCGGCCGAAGAGCAAATCGCTGCGCGGTTCATTTTTCCGGTGTTCCAATGTTTTTTTCAGCGTAGCAGAAAGCTTTCTTTTATACGGTTCTATTTCCTGCAAAAATTGCATGTAAAGCTTCATATCTTCCACAGAAGGTTTTTCTGCTTCTTTTATTACTTTTACAGCATGCTTATTTTCTTCTCCGTATTCATATTCACTTTGCTTGCCTCGGTTTGCTTCCTTCCGTTCCAGCGATTCCAATTTGGAGTAATCGTTTTTCTTGCTCTCCCCGGAAGCCCCTTGGATGGTGCCCATCGCCTGGTCTCCGTCTTCCGTTTCTCTTGCTCCGCCTCCCAGTATATTCGTTTTCGTACCTACTTCCAGCTCAAATTGGAGAAAAGTCTGCTTTCGGTCATTATTTTTATTTTCTCGGTGCCAGGTTGAAAAGCGCTGGTCGATATATTCATTTTTTTCCTCGTCGATTGTTTGTTTATCTTTATTTGCCACATCATCGGTTCGTGTCAGTTCGTCAAATAACCGATCCTCAGAAGCTTCATGTATATGGCCGATAGGGAACATGAAATATTCATGTATGCTGTCACTATATTTATGCTGAACCAATCGCAGCAAATCATAGGCGATGGCAGTTATTTCATTTGTACTCTTCGCTTCAAATACACGGTAAATCACCGGTTTCATTTGCTCCAGCGATGCCAGCTGTTCATCGTTCGCTCTCGGAAAAGCTGGGTCCGGACTGTCTGCAAAAAGAAGCAAGTAAATCAGGCAAAATAATTCATCTGTTGCCAGCCCTTTCGTCACATTAGCAGCTAATTGGCTTTCGAAATAATGTTTATAGTATTCGTGCCGCATGCGAAACACTGTTTTTGTACCGGGACGGCTGCTTTTAATGATTTCTTCCAGGCGTATATCTTCAAGCAAAGTAAACAATTGGGATGCAAACTTCGGCATCGTTGAAGATTCGATAGTCTCTGCATATTCTTTCATCGCATAGACCGATGAATGATAAAGGGTGCCTAAAGTCCGCAAGTAAAGATCGGATTTCAGCCCCGCAAGTTTCGTATCTTCCTGCAGCCGGTCCCAAATTCTGCTTGCGGTTATTTTTTCCGTAATTAAATCTATAAAAGAACCGTAACTAAATTCAAATTGCAGCCTTTCATTCCTGGAAAGAACATTCGTTAAATCTTGCAGCTGCAAAAATAAATTAGTGTCCACATTGGAATGGTGAAAACGATACATGTAAATTCTCCTAACTAGAAAAGGGTTTCCGCCAGATTCATCACAAATTCCCTTTCTCTTTCTTCGTCCAATTTGTCCACGATGGATCGAAGGATGGCCCGTTTCGGCGTAATGACGACGCTTAAATCACAAGCATCGAGCAATGCGCGAATGGATGCTGCATCTTCGGAAAGCTTCCCTTGCCGGACAGCTTGAATGAGATCAGCAGATAATTTTACAAATAAATCAATCATTTTTTCATCGTCCAGTTTCGTATTCCTTTGAATTAACTGCTTAAGCTGTTCGCCTTCTATATACGGCACTTCGATAACGATAAAACGGTTTTTTAATGCCTCGTTTAGTGGAACGGTTCCAATATAGCCTTCGTTGATGGCCGCAATGACGGTAAATCCGTCTTTTGCCGTAACAACTTCATTGGTAAATGGATTGGTAATCGTCCGGCGGTAATCCAGCACTCCGTTAATTAATGGTAAAGTTTCTGGTTTTGCCATATTAATCTCATCAATATATAAAAATGTCCCGTGTTTCATTGCGTTGATCACCGGGCCGGGGATAAATTCAATCATTTGTTTTTCCCCTTCATAGGATAACGTCTTAAATCCGAGTAGACTTTCTGCATCTAAGTCTACAGAGCAGTTGACACTAAACATCGGCTGCTGAAAAAGGGAGGATAATGTCTCGGCAAATTTCGTTTTACCTGCTCCCGTAGGGCCTTTCAGCAATATGTTTTTCCCCATGCTTAATGCGGTAATCGCGTCAATTAGAAGCTCATTATTTGGCGGCATATATCCGCCGTCGCGAATAAGTTCGGGGAACATGTCGTCCTTTCTTATACGTTCAGATAAAAGATGCTGAATTTCTTGTGGCAATTGATAATTATGCATACGTTTCTGCTTCTCCTTTCCTCTGCTATTGTATAATTGTTTGAAGGGGGTAGCAAATGAATACGGACACCAGTTAAAATATAAGCATATTTCCAATCATTGAAAGGAGGAATACGGTGCGTTTATGGAAATGGATTTCCGTATCATTTATTTTCTCAATTATTGTTTCCGCGACACTTTCTATACTGCAATATACTCCGCGTATGGAAAGAAATCCTGATACATATTATTTTTCCCTTCAGGAATTTTTTGTAATTTACATGTATTACACGGCTCCCGTCTTCATTGTGATTGCGATTTTTGCATTCATCATCTTTCGCGTTATGGAAAAACGTAAACACACTCCCTGGAAAAATGCCGTTTTCAGTACGTTGTTCGCTATTATCGTTACTGCAGCTGGAATTTTCATATGGATGGACGGAAGCAAAAGTGAAACAAATGATATATATTTGCTTCCGGAAGGCTATGAAGGGGAAGTATATGTTTTTTATAACGTGAAGGGAGCGCCGGAACTTGAGACTGAGGATGGCTATGAAGTTCATGTCATTAATGAAGAAGGATATTTTGCCACCTCTGCTCCAGATTTGGACTATGGAACGGTAACGGACAAATACTATTACGTTGACGATGCGGGAAACCGTACGCCAATTGATGAAAACTGTATCAGTTTATTCGGTACGGGAGCGACACAGAGGGAAGGTTACGAAATCATCTATACCGGCTTTAAGCTGACAAAAGATAATTGCAGCGAGGAGTTTATGACGACTGCATTCCCGATGGAAAAGAAAGAACATCTAATTTCCAAACTCTTTCAGCAATTCTATTGAACTTAAAAGTTAGAAAGTTCTTATCCTCTAAAAATTCTAAAAAAACCAGGTGACAAAATTCGACAAATTATGCTATAATTTACAATCATATACTAGAAGAGGATGACACCCATTGTTTAAGGACAGTACAGTATATGTGGTAGGGGATGCAAAAGCATCAACGAATAATCCCATTACGAAACAATACAGCAGTCTATTTGTCGGTTTGGTCGTAGATTTGGAAACGGATTCAATTGTTGACTTTGGCTGTTCTGCGACCATTAACGTTACGAACCGGTTTCTTCAGTCTTTATTTATTGGAGAAAATATGTTAGACGAACCCGCAATTATCGACAAGATGGAATCCCGATATTTCGGCTCCTCGCAAAAAGGGATAATTGTGGCATACAAAGATGCCTTAAAGAAGTACAGGCAAATTAAAGAAAATACTGCTTTGCCCGACAAGGCAAAACCCAGTATATAACGAAACTGCGATTTTGTTATATACTGGGTTTTTTTAATTTTTAAAAAATAAGGGGGAGGATGTATATGATTCAAGATACATTTTTGTACGTTGCATTATTAATTGCCCTGGCTGCTGTCATTGTATGGGTGGAAAAGTCTTCTTCTAGCAAGTTCTTTAAATATGTACCTGGAATTGTTCTATTATATCTTTCAGCCGCCCTGTTAAGAACGATAGGTGTATTCGGTGAATCAGAAGCGATGAGCAGTGCCAATTCAACGATTCGAAACGTACTTTTGCCTGCGATGATTGTTCTCATGTTAATAAACTGTGACTTGAGAAAGCTGAAACATTTAGGCAGAAAAATGATTCTCGGCTATACAGTAGCCGTATTCAGTATCGTTGCAGGATTTGCAATTACTTACTTAATCTTTCAGGCTTGGTATGCGCCAGATACTTGGAAAGCATTTGGAGCTTTGGCAGGGAGCTGGACAGGGGGATCAGCCAATATGGTAGCCATTCAGGGAATTTTGGATGTTCCGGAAAATATTTTTGGCTACGCGTTAATTATGGATACGGTCAATTATTCTGTTTGGGTGATGTTCCTGTTTTGGCTTGTACCATTTGCTTCCAAATTCAACAAATGGGCAGGAGCGAAAACAGAATACTTAGACCAGCTCCAGATTGATTTAAAGCAAGAAAATAATGGAACTGTTGGATTTAAAGAATTGCTTGGATTATTAGGTTTATCTTTACTCATTTCAGCTGTCAGCAGATATATCGGCGGAGTGCTTCCGGAAGTAGGTGCAGTTATTAACGGAACAACTTGGACCGTAACTATTGCAGCAATTGTCGGATTAATTTTGGCAGTTACTCCGGTGGCAAAGGTGCCGGGAACGATGGATATGGCAAATGTTATGTTGTATGTCATTATTGCCTTAATCGCGTCCAATGCAGACTTCAGCCAGCTGCTTCAGGCACCAATTTACATTATTAGCGGATTCTTTATTCTATTTATTCATTTGGCAGTTATGCTCCTATTAGCAAAACTGTTTAAAATTGATTTATTTACATTGGGTATTGCAAGTCTGGCCAATATTGGCGGAATGGCGTCTGCTCCAATGCTTGCCGGATATTACAACCGTGCGTTAATTCCGGTAGGGGTAATTATGGCATTGTTAGGATCCCTTATCGGTACGTACGCTGGCCTTGTTGTAGCCCAAATATTATCTATGTTATAATATTCTAAAAATTATATCCTATAACCATTACGGCTGGTTATACTGCTGTATTTGTTTCGATAAGAGCGATTTGCTAAGAAAATTGTTTAGCCGGCAGACTGTCTTTGCCAAAGGGGGCTAGAAGATGATAACAAATATTGTTGTACGAAATGCTAAATACAAGCTGAAAGAACCGTTTATTACCGCCATCCGCCGGGTAGAGGAAATTGAAACATTAACGGTTGTTTTAGAAACGGATGAAGGCATCGAGGGGATAGGGGCCGCATCGCCGACGGTGCAAATTACCGGAGATACGTTGGAAAGTATGAAAGGGGCGATCCTTGGCCCGATTAAAGAAAAAATTATAAATCAGCCGCTCGAATCATTAGAGTATTTAACGACAGCTGTAAGGGATGCCTGTGTCGGAAACACGAGTGCAAAAGCTGCTGTCGATATTGCCTTATATGATTTATTTGCGAAAAAGGCGAACATGCCGTTATACAAATTTTTAGGCGGGTACCGCAATCAGATAACAACCGACATGACTTTAAGCATCGGGGAAGAAAAGGCAATGGCCAAAAAAGCACAATCCTTAATTCAAGACGGTTTTCATACATTAAAAGTCAAGCTTGGGGGCACCTATGAAGAAGACATGTCCCGCATGAAGCTGTTAAGGAAAACCATCGGCGATGATATTAATTTAAGAATTGATGCTAATCAAAACTGGGATCCAAAAACAGCAGTTCGCTTTATCCGAGAGCTGGAACGGGAAAACTTAAACATTGAACTGGTGGAACAGCCGGTGAAGGCGGATGATTTTGAAGGGTTGGCTTATGTCACGAAGCAGGTAGAGACACCAATTATGGCCGATGAAAGCTTGTTTTCGGCGAAAGACGCCATCCGGCTCATTAAGATGAATGCATGCGACCTGTTTAATATTAAGCTGATGAAAACTGGCGGGATTCGTGAGGCCCTTGCCATTGCCGATATCGCAGAAGCTGCCGGAATTCCGTGCATGATTGGCAGCATGATGGAGTCTCCGATTTCAGTATCTGCAGCCATCCAGCTAGGATGCGCCCATCGGAATATCGTTTTTGCCGATATGGATGCGCCGTTATGGCTGGAAAATCTGGAAGAAGCTTTAGAATCCGGAAATATCGATTACCGCGGTTCCGTCATTTACTGCGGAGAATAAAAAATAGCCAGATCCTTTTCTTAAGGACTGGCTATTTCTTTATTTCGGATTGCGGCACATGCCGGGAATAAGGAAAATATCAATAAAAAGCCATAAATATAAGAAAAACAAAGGAATATATCCGATTAAAAGCCATGCCGTTCCCCAACCGAAAATAGCAAGTAACAGCTGCATAATGCCCGTTCCGATTCTGCCGGTATAAAAGCGGTGGATTCCGATATGTCCCAGAAAAAACCAGATGACGTAAGCAAGTGCAATGTTTTTTTGTGCCATTTTTTCAAATCCTTTCTGCAAATTTTAGCAAATATGTAGTTATTCCATTACTATTATACCTTTGATACGTTATCATAGTAATATGCTTTTGTAAAAAGAAGTATGTTTAATATGTTGATATAAAAGCAAGACATTAGGGGGAAAAAATTTGATTACTGCATTAAATCTTAATCAGCTGAAAGAAGAAGCATTGCAAAGGGCAAGGATAATGGTAGAAAACGGGCTATATTCCCGTTTCCGCTTATCGTATCAGGAACGGGTGAAAAAGGCGCAGCTCGGATGTATCGGGGAATTGGCCTTTGAAAAGTTTTTGCAAAATCTCGGCATTCCGTATCAGCTGGATCGGGAAGGGTTCGAAAACCGCAATACCGATGAGTTTGATTTTTCCATAAACAACAAAATAATTGATGTAAAAGTGGCAAAAAAATCGACACGAAACAACCCTAACGACAGCTGGACCTACGGTTATCCGGAAGAGCAGCACCCGGAAAGAAAGGATTTCGTTGTAATTGGCTGGGTTGATTTTGTCAAAAATGAAGTTGGTTTTTACGGATGGCTGACGGGAGAAAGAATTGCCCGTTTTCCGGTAGTGGAACAAAACAGTTACCGAGGTTACCGATATTTAACGCCAAATCATGAATTTCAATGGGGTGAGATGAATAAAAACTTCGGTATGCTTTTTCATGAAATATATCGGAGCTAAAGCAAAAGATGCAAGCATCTATTTGAATTTTAATGAAGATATTTTTATCAAGACGGACATTTTCGAAACCTTTTTCATAATATTGCCGTATATGAGGTAATAACTTTCTTAGGAGGATTTTTTT
Source organism: Compostibacillus humi (assembly GCF_014637175.1). Lineage (GTDB taxonomy): Bacteria > Bacillota > Bacilli > Bacillales > Amphibacillaceae > Oceanobacillus > Oceanobacillus humi. Next base: position 21,321 of record NZ_BMEV01000060.1, read on the forward strand.
ATGCGAAAATTAATCTTGGTGCTGCTGCTCCTCGTTATGAGTGCCGGTTTAATCGCCTGTGCCGGCGGTGATGAAAAGGCAAAAGAAATCTTCACAAAGGCTTATGAAGCAGCAGAGGAAATGCAAAGTGCAGAAGTATCCATAAACATGAATCAGCAAATAACTATAGGCGATTCTGCAATGGATATTTCGACGGATATGGAAGGGGAAGTTATAGCGGATCCGATGGCACTTCATCAAAAAGGCAAGATGACGATGAACATGGATGAAACGCCGATGGAAATGGAGATGGAAATGTATTTGGCCGACAATGAGTTTTATATGTATGACGGCATGATGGGGCAATGGTTTAAAGTGGATCAGTCGATGATGGATTTATATACGAACCAGCAGGAGCTTGCCGACCAATTGGAAATGTTTGAAGACTATGTGGGTGATTTTTCCCTGGAAGAAGCAGACGGCCACTACCAATTACAGCTGACGATGGACAGTAAAGCAGTAGGAGAAATGTTTGATTCGATAATTGCTGACTATATGCCGGAAGATATGCTGGAATCTTTAGGAGAAGAAGGCACAAAATTGCTGGATAGCATGGAAGTAACTCATCTTTTTTATGAGCTGACCGTCGATAAGAATACGTATGAAACGAAAGAATATCGAATGGAAATTGAAACGACAATGGATGTGGACGGAGAGGAAATGAAAATCTCCATCGATATGAACGGCACGTACGATAACATTAACGGAATTGATAAAATCGAAATCCCGGCGGAAGTAAAAGAGCAAGCAATAGAACAGCCATTTTAATGCACCATAAAAATTCGAGGCAATCATTGTCTCGAATTTTTTCATAATAAAGTATAATCGTATGTGTAAAATAGTTCTCGGTGATATTTCAACAAAATCCTAGCCAAAAAGGAAGAGGCACTCTATCATAAATGTATGCTTACTAGGGCAAATACACTTAGAAAGAGGCCTCTTCATGAATACTATTATATCAAAAATATACAC
>NZ_BMEV01000061.1 GCF_014637175.1 Compostibacillus humi
ATTTTGGATCCATAGAGAGAAAAACAGGCATCCAAAAGTGCTCTTTTGCACCAAATTTTCGGATGCCTGTTTTTGTTTCAAAGTCAAGCTTTATTTTTGGGTAAACTTAAAGCCTATTTTTCTTCTTCCTCGTCGGTAAATTCTTCCTCTTCGTCAAATTCTTCATCAATTTCTTCAAAGTCATCATCGAATTCATCGTCAAATTCATCGTCCAGTTCCTCGTCTTCGATTGGGTCATCCAAGTCGTCATCGAGATCTTCGTCCAGGTCGTCTTCATCCAAGTCCAGATCCTCATCATCTAAAAGATCGTCCTCTAAGAAGTCTTCCTCTTCCACCAGAACCTCGTCATCGTCAAGAATCCGTTTCTTCGCTGCTTTCTTTTTCTTCTTCACGGTGTGGACTTCTTCGTCCGCCTGTTCAACCGGATACCAGCGTTTCAAGCCCCAAATATTGGAACCGAGGGTGGTAAAGCGGCCGTCAATGTTCAAATCGGTATAAAATTGGGCAATCTTGTTTTCTCTTTCTTGTTCAGAAAGCCCCTTCAAATCAGCAATCCGTTGAAACAGTTCTTGAAAATCAAGCGCTTTTTTCTCTTCCTCTAAAATCTTAATAGCCAATTGAATCATAGATAAATTTTCGATTTCTTCTGCGGTCAGTTCTTTTACGCTCACGATAAGCACTCCCTTACATTACCATATCTACTATTGTTACTATACCATTTTTTATGATGAAATAAAGTGAAACTGTTCGTTTGAAATTACATAATAAACATTATAAACAAAAAGCAACGGAATATGCCATTTTTATTTAAAGGAAATTTTTTACGGATGGAGAAACGGATTCAGCGATTATGCTGAATCCGTTTTTTATTACATATTTCTCCGGTATTGGCCGCCGACTTCATATAAAGCTTTTGTAATTTGTCCGAGACTAGCCACTTTGACCGTTTCCATCAATTCGGCAAAAATATTTCCTCCGGAAGCTGCCACTTTTTTCAGCCGGGCTAACGCTTCCTCCGCTTCATCTTTATGCTTCTCCTGGAATGCTTTCAATGCCTGGATTTGATGCTCTTTTTCTTCCTTCGTCGCCCGGGCGAGTTCCATCGAATTGATTTCTTCCTCTGACGGCGGATTCGGGTTCAAGTAAGTGTTTACCCCGATAATTGGCAGTTCTCCGGAATGTTTTTTCTGCTCATAGTACAAAGATTCTTCCTGGATTTTGCCCCGCTGGTATTGTCTTTCCATCGCGCCAAGGACGCCGCCCCGGTCATTGAGCCGCTCAAACTCCTGCAGAACGGCTTCTTCCACAAGATCGGTAAGCTCTTCGATAAGGAAAGACCCTTGCAGCGGATTTTCGTTTTTCGTCCAGCCGAATTCTTTATTGATGATCATTTGGATTGCCATCGCCCGGCGGACCGACTCTTCTGTCGGTGTCGTAATCGCTTCGTCATAGGCGTTCGTATGCAAGGAGTTCGTGTTGTCCTGAATGGCGAGGAGCGCCTGCAGCGTCGTCCGGATATCGTTAAAATCGATTTCCTGGGCGTGCAAGGAACGTCCTGACGTTTGAATATGGTATTTTAATTTTTGGCTCCGTTCATTGGCGCCGTATTTTTCCCGCATGACGATGGCCCAAATTCTCCGTGCTACCCGGCCGATAACCGTATATTCCGGATCGAGGCCGTTGGAGAAGAAAAAGGATAAATTCGGCGCAAAATCATTGATATCCATGCCCCGGCTTAAATAATACTCCACGTAAGTGAAACCGTTGGCTAACGTAAAGGCGAGCTGGGTAATCGGGTTTGCCCCCGCTTCGGCAATATGGTAGCCGGAAATGGAGACGGAATAATAATTGCGGACATTATTTTCGATAAAATATTCCTGAATATCCCCCATCATCCGGAGGGCAAATTCCGTCGAGAAGATACACGTGTTTTGCCCCTGGTCTTCTTTTAAAATATCTGCCTGGACTGTGCCGCGGACGACAGACAACGTTTCCGCCTTAATTTTTTCGTATTCCTCTTCCGTCGGTTTGCGGCCATGCTGTTTTTCAAATTTTTCCACCTGCTGGTCGATGGCCGTATTGAAAAACATTGCCAAAATAATCGGCGCCGGGCCATTGATCGTCATTGAAACCGACGTTTTCGGATCCGTCAGATCAAAGCCTTTGTACAGCTTTTTCATATCTTCAAGGGTACAGACGTTGACGCCGCTTTCGCCGATTTTCCCGTAAATGTCGGGCCGGTATTGCGGGTCTTCCCCGTAAAGGGTTACGGAGTCAAAGGCTGTGGACAGCCGTTTCGCTTCGTCGTTCCGGGATAAATAGTGGAAACGGCGGTTCGTCCGTTCCGGCGTTCCCTCTCCGGCAAACTGCCTTGTCGGGTCTTCCCCTTTCCGCTTGAACGGGAACACACCGGCGGTATACGGGAATGCACCCGGCACGTTTTCCTTCATCATCCAGCGCAGCCGCTCTCCCCAGTCTTTATACTTCGGAAAGGCAACTTTAGGAATCTTTGTGCCGGCAAGGGATTCGGTTTGAATCTCCACTTCGATTTCTTTATTGCGCACTTTGTAGGACAGCTTATCCTGCTTGTATTTTTTCTGTAATTCGTCCCATGATTCCAGTTTTTCTTTTGCTTCCGCATCCAGCTCTTTTTCCAATTGTTCAAACGTTTGTTTTAACGTTTCTGCTGTATTTTCGTCGTCTTCCAGCGTCTTCATTGCCCCGTCCAGCTGATACAGTTTGCTTGCGATTTCGCTCTGTTTTTCCGCCTTTTCGTGATAGTTGCGCACCGTCTCAGCGATTTCCCGCAAATAGTAACGGCGTTCGGCAGGGATAATTAAATTTTGTTTTTCCGCCAGCTTATGCCGGTCAAAATCGACTTGCACGTCCCAGCCGTACCGATCATTGATCGTATCCATCAAGGACGCAAACAAGGCATTTGTTCCCGCATCGTTAAACTGGCTGGCAATCGTCCCGAATACCGGGAATTTTTCCTTATCCTGCTTAAAGAGCATCCGGCTCCGCTCATACTGTTTGCGTACTTGGTTGAGGGCATCTTCGGCACCTTTTTGTTCAAATTTATTTATGACGATAAAATCGGCATAATCGATCATATCGATTTTTTCCAATTGGGTCGGTGCCCCGTACTCGCTCGTCATGACGTACATCGATAAATCCGTCACTTCGGTAATCGCCGCATCTCCCTGGCCAATGCCGCTCGTTTCCACGATGATGAAATCAAAGCCGGACGCCTTGACGACGTCAATGGCATCCTGAATCGCATTGGACAGCTCGCTCCTCGACGACCGGGTAGCGAGGGACCGCATATAAACCCGATTATTGAAAATGGCGTTCATGCGAATCCGATCTCCGAGCAGTGCCCCGCCGGTTTTCCGTTTCGTCGGGTCTATGGAAAGAATGGCAATTTTTTTATCCGGAACTTCGTTTAAGAAACGGCGCACCAATTCATCGGTCAGCGAGCTTTTTCCTGCTCCTCCCGTTCCGGTAATGCCGAGGACAGGAATCTTTTTATTTAGCCGGAGTTTAGCCCGCAACGCTTCCTTCTCTTCCTCCGTGGCAGTGTTCTCCACGTAACTGATCAGACGGGCAATGGCTTTCCGGTCGCCGCCGTGCAAGTTTTCCACATCTTTTTCCAAATCAACCGGCGTCGGAAAGTCGCACCGTTTTAATACTTCGTTGATCATTCCTTGAAGTCCCATTTTCCTTCCGTCTTCCGGAGAAAAGATCCACGATACCCCGTAATCATGAAGCTCTTTAATTTCTTTCGGAATGATGACTCCGCCGCCGCCGCCAAATACGTGAATATGTTCTGCCCCGTATTCTTTCAGGAGGTCAACCATATATTTGAAGTATTCCATATGGCCCCCCTGGTAGGACGAGACGGCAATTCCTTGCGCATCCTCTTGAATGGCAGCCTGCACTACTTCCTCCACAGACCGGTTATGCCCCAGGTGAATAACTTCCGCACCGCTCGCCTGCATAATCCGGCGCATAATATTGATCGATGCATCATGCCCGTCAAACAGACTCGACGCAGTAACAATCCGTACCGGGTGCTTCGGCTTGTAAACCGTCATTTCCAATGTACTCCTCCCCCTCTACGCAAATTTTTTATTCTTTCTCCCAAATTGCAGCGTTCCAGAAATTTTTTCTAACGATGTAGAATCGGATTTCGGCGATTCTTCCTGTAATTCTAACGCGCCCTTGCGTTATTCAGCTTTTCCTCTCGTTTCTAACGTTCGAATGTTTTTTTCAGCGAATCTTCAAATGATTCAGCGTTACTCTCTGTTTTTCTAACGCTCTTCCAAATGATTCAGCGCTTCTCCGCATTTCTAACGTTTCTAAAGAAATTTCTAACGAAGCTTCCCCATTTTTCAGCGGTTTTACTGTTTTTTTATATCGGCATTCAAGCTGGATATATCAGCGAATGCCGCAATATTTCGGCTTTTCTCCAGTTTTAGCGAGCGTTGGAAAAATTTCATCGGCATTTCTTGCAAGTTTATCGGCATTTGGCCAAATTCCAAATTTATCGAGCGATGAAAGTTTTTTATCGGCATTCATTCATTTTTCGGCGCCTTGCCCAAATTTATCAGCACTTTCCATAAATTTATTGGCAATCCACAAAAATATCGAATTAATCGCGAATAATTTTCAGGAAAAACCCCACCTGCTTCTCAATATATTCCTCCAGCGTAAATTGCTTTTGCAATATCCAGCGGCGGAAGGCCCACATATGCCCCTGGACGAAAATATTGTTTGCCAAAAGGGCGGCATCTTCCTCCGACAACTGCTTCGGTCCACAGTTGAGAATGACCTTTTCCAGAAGATAAACCATATCCCGTTCCTTTTGCAGCACGTATTCCCTTGTTTCCTTTTTCAATGATTTTACTTCCTGATATAAAATTAAAATTTCCTCCTGCAAATCATCGACTAAATGAAAATACGATTTAATGACATGAATCAGGTTGTCTTCTGAAGGGTGTTCCAAGTTAAAAAACGGCTCGATTCCTTCCCTTACCTTTTCATAAATGGCGTCAACGGTAAGAAAGAGGATATCTTCCTTCGTGCGAATATATTCATAAAGGGTGCCGATGCTGAAACCGGAGGCTTTCGCAATTTCCCTAGTCGTCGTTTTATGGAATCCCTTTTCTTTAAATAGGGAGATCGCTCCTTTAATCATCTGATCCCGGCGTTTTTTCACCAGTTCCTGATCTTTTACATTCGATACGATTTTATCCTGTGTCATTTCTTGAAAGCCTCCTCCTTCCATTTGGCCAGCCACGTCTTTGCTGTTTCATACGGGTCGGCGTGCAGGTCCAGCGCTTCCAGGCCCTTTTTCTCCTCAATAAACCCTTTCACTTCCCGCCAAATTTCTTCCCGGATTAAGTCGTAAACTTCCAGTTCCAATTGGCTAAACCGTTTCTGATTTCCTTCCTCCGTCGAATACAAATATTCCCGATGTTCCTTCATTTTTTCCCAAAGCTCGTCGATGCCTCTGTTTTCCGTCGTAATCGTTTTGACGATTGCTTTGCGGCGGTTTTCGTCAGCAGTGAGCAGCACGAGTTCCCGCAGCAGCCGGCTCAATTTCACTACTCCGTCCAAATCCGCCTTATTAATGACAAACAAATCGGCAATTTCCATTATCCCCGCTTTAAAAACTTGCAGGACATCGCCGCTATTCGGCGTCAGTACGAGAGCCGTCGTATCGACGATTTTCATAATGTCCAGCTCGGACTGGCCGACGCCGACGGTCTCCACTAACACAACGTCAAAACCGAATGCTTCACAAATTCGGACCGCATCCTTTGTCGCCCGGGCGAGGCCCCCTAAACTGCCCCGGGTAGCCATGCTGCGGATGAAGACACCAGGATCGGTATAATGTTCACTCATCCGCACCCGGTCGCCGAGCAATGCACCCCCGCTGAACGGACTCGTCGGATCAACGGCAATGACAGCGATTGTTTTCCCTTCTTTCCGGACTTGGCTAATAAGCCGGTTAACGAGGGAGCTTTTCCCAGCACCGGGGGAACCGGTAAGTCCGACGGTGAACGCTCTTCGCCCGAGGGAAAAGACATCGCTTAAGAGCGCTAATTTTTCCGGATGGTCATTTTCCACCATCGTAATCGCCCGCGCCAATGCCCGTATATCCTTGTTTTTTATCCGTTCCACGAGTTCGTGCATCTTTTTGACTTCCTTTCGCTATTTTGTCAGCATCCGGCCGATGACAAGCCGCTGAATTTCGTTCGTTCCTTCATAGATTTGTGTAATTTTTGCATCCCGCATGTAGCGCTCCACCGGATAATCTTTCGTGTAGCCGTAACCGCCGAAGACTTGCACTGCTTCCGTCGTGACCCGCATCGCCGTATCCCCGGCAAAGAGCTTGCTCATGGCAGAAGCTTTTCCGTAAGGCAGTCCTTCTGATTCGAGCCATGCTGCCTGGTAAGTCAATAGTCTTGCTGCTTCCACTTCCGTTGCCATATCGGCTAATTTAAAGGAAATTCCTTGATTGGCGGCAATTGGCTTGCCGAATTGCTCCCGTTCCTTCGCATATTGAATAGCCGCATCCAATGCGCCTTGGGCGATTCCGACCGCCTGGGCGGCAATGCCGTTTCGTCCGCCGTCCAAAGTCGTCATCGCAATTTTAAAGCCTTCTCCTTCTTCTCCGAGACGGTTTTCTTCTGGAATCCGGCAATTTTCAAAAATCAGTTCTGTTGTCGGGGAGGAACGGATGCCTAATTTTTTCTCCTTCTTCCCGAAGGAAAAGCCTTCGGTGCCTTTCTCCACGATAAAAGCGGTGATTCCTTTATGGCGCTCATCCGGGTTCGTCTTCGCAAAGACGATATAAATATCGGCCACTCCGCCGTTTGTAATCCATACTTTATTTCCATTTAAAATATAGTCGTCCCCATCTTTTTTCGCAACGGTTTTCATCGAAGCGACATCGCTTCCCGCTCCCGGCTCAGATAATGCATACGCCCCGAGGGCTTCTCCTGTTGCCAGACGATAGAGATAATTTTTCTTCTGCTCTTCGCTGCCGTATTTGTAAATCGGCCAGCTTGCCAAAGATAAATGGGCTGACAGCGTCACCCCGGTAGACGCACAAACCCGGGACAGCTCTTCCACGGCGATGACGTAGCTGACATAGTCGGCGCCAATCCCGCCGTATTCTTCCGGCCACGGGATGCCGGTAAGGCCGAGTTCTCCCATTTTGTCAAAAATCTCCCGGTCAAACCGCTCTTCTTCGTCCCGCTCTGCTGCGGTCGGTTCCACTTCGTTTACCGCAAAATCCCGGACCATTTTCCGGAGCATTTCCTGTTCTTCCGTTAATTGAAAGTTCATCCAATCCCCTCCCTAATTTAAACCTAATAAATGGCGGCTGATGACGATGTGCTGGATTTCATTCGTTCCTTCATAGATTTGCGTCACTTTTGCGTCACGAAATAAACGCTCTACCGGATAATCTTTCGTATAGCCGTATCCGCCATATACTTGCACCGCTTCTGTTGCCGTTTTCATTGCCGTGTTGCTGGCAAACATTTTCGCCATCGACGCTTCCTTCCCGCAGTCTTTCTTTCGTTCTACTAGTGATGCGGCGTGATAGACTAATAGTTTTGCCGCCTCCACTTCCGTTGCCATATCGGCCAGCTTAAAGGAAATCCCTTGGTTGGCGGCGATTGGTTTGCCAAATTGTTCCCGTTCCTTGGCATAGTTTACTGCATGTTCCAATGCGGCTTCGGCAATGCCCAGGCTTTGGGCGCCGATGCCAATCCGGCCGACATTTAAATTGGCCATGGCGATGGCAAACCCTTCCCCTTCTTTCCCGAGCAGCTGTTCTTTTGGCAGCCGGCAGTTTTCAAAGGATAGTTCCACCGTATTGGAACCGTACAGTCCCATTTTTCTTTCTTTTTTGCCGACAATGAACCCTGGCGTATCCTTCTCCACGATAAAGGCGCTGATTCCTTTCGCTCCGCCCTCGCTGTTCGTGCGGGCAAAGGTGATATACGTATCGGCAACACCGCCGTTCGTAATAAATTGCTTCGTGCCGTTTAATACATACGAGTCCCCTTCTCTTTTCGCCGTCGCCCTAATATTTTTCGCGTCCGATCCGGCGTCGGATTCGGTGAGGGCAAAGGCGCCTAAATATTCTCCCGAGGCGAGCTTCGGCACGTATTTTTTCTTCTGTTCCTCCGTCCCAAAATAAAGGATCGGATTCGTACCTACCGACGTATGGACGGATAAAATTCCCCCGATGACGGCACTTGCTTTTGACAGCTCATGGATGGCAATAATGTAGGACGTAAAATCCATGCCGCTTCCGCCATAGTCTTCCGGAACGGGAATGCCCATCAGACCGAGTTCCCCCATTTGGCGGATGACTTCAATGGGAAAACGCTCTTCCCGTTCCATCCTTTCCACTTCCGGCAGCACGACATCGTTCGCAAACTCCCGGACCATTTTCCGCATCATTTCCTGCTCTTCGGTAAATCGCAAGTTCATCCTGTTTTCACCTTCTTGTGTTCTAGCGTCCTCCCATGGATAGAGAGTGCTGCAGATTACTCATAGACGTAAAATCCGCGTCCGGTTTTCTTTCCGAGCCAGCCGGCTTTCACATACTTCCGAAGCAACGGACATGGCCGGTATTTGCTGTCGCCAAATCCTTCGTACAAAATTTCCATAATCGACAAACACGTATCTAAGCCGATAAAATCAGCAAGGGTGAGAGGCCCCATCGGGTGATTCATTCCAAGCTTCATGACCCGGTCTACGTCTTCCGGCGACGCCACCCCTTCATAGACGGTGTAGATTGCTTCGTTGATCATCGGCATGAGAATCCGGTTAGAGACAAATCCAGGGAAATCATTTACTTCCACCGGCGTTTTGTTCAGTTTGTTTGTCATTTCCCGTATCGTTGCATACGTTTCGTCGCTCGTCTGCAGGCCGCGGATAATTTCCACCAGCTTCATGACCGGAACCGGATTCATAAAATGCATGCCAATGACTTGCTCCGGACGTTTCGTTACGGCAGCGATTTCCGTAATCGGCAAAGAGGACGTGTTGGAAGCAAGAATGCCGTGGTCAGGCACGATGTTATCCAGTTCCTGGAAGACTTTCGTTTTCACTTCCATATCCTCGACGACCGCTTCAATAACGACGTCTGCATCACGAGCTTCCTGTAAATCGCTAGTAAGGGCAATTCGCTGTAGCGTCTCCGTCTTCTCCTCTTCCGTCATCCGGCCTTTTTCCACGTTTCGCTGCAGCAGACGATTGATTCGTTCCAATCCTTTCTTTGCCGCTTCTTCCTTTACGTCGTGCATTATTACGTCATAGCCGGCCTGGGCGCAAACTTGGGCAATACCTGACCCCATTTGCCCGGCGCCAATGACCATTACACGTTTTACTTCCATCTTTTCTCCTCCTTTATTTTTTCGGTACCTCTATTAAAACGGCATCTCCTTGACCGCCGCCGCTGCAGATGGCGGCAATGCCGAGTCCTCCGCCCCGGCGTTTTAATTCATACATTAATGTAAGGATAATGCGCGCTCCGCTTGCTCCAATCGGGTGTCCTAACGCAACTGCTCCCCCGTTGACGTTTATCTTTTCTTCGCCAATTCCAGCGATGTTACCGCTTACAAGGGCAACAGCAGCAAACGCTTCATTGATTTCAACGAGGTCAATGTCATCCGTTGTATACCCGGTTTTTTCCAGCAGCTTATTGATAACGAGCCCCGGTGTTTTCGGAAAGTCCTTCGCTTCTACAGCCACTTCCGCATGGCCAACAATTTTTGCCATCGGTGTTTTTCCGAGTTCGGCTGCTTTCTCCTCGGACATGAGTACAAAGGCGGCAGCTCCGTCATTTACTCCCGGCGCATTTCCTGCCGTAATTGTCCCATCCTCATCAAAGGCAGGCTTCAGTTTCGCCAGCTTTTCCAAAGACGTATCTTTCCGCGGCGCCTCATCAGTATCGACAAGGACCGGGTCCCCTTTCCGAACAGGAACTTCTACAGGGACGATTTCCTCCTTGAATTTTCCTTCTTCCATCGCCCGGAGTGCCCGCTCATGACTCCGGAGCGCCCATTTATCTTGAGCCTCCCTCGTTAAGCCAAATTCTTTCGCCGTGCTATTGCCGTACGTTCCCATATGAACGCCGGTAAAACTGCACGTAAGCCCATCATGAATCATGCCGTCGATCATGCGCCCGTCACCCATCCGCTCTCCCCAGCGGGCATGTTGCAAGTAGTACGGCGCATTGCTCATGCTTTCCATCCCGCCGGCAACGATGATATCTTCGTCTCCGAGGCGGATTAATTGGTCTGCCAGCGTGACGCTGCGCAAACCGGAAGCACAAACTTTATTGATCGTTTCCGTTTTTACTTCCCAAGGAATGCCGGCTTCCCGTGCTGCCTGCCGGGAAGGGATTTGCCCCTGTCCGCCTTGAAGTACCGTACCCATAATGACTTCATCTACATCTTTCCCGTCCAAATCTGCCCGGCTTAGTGCTTCCTTGATTGCAATTCCTCCAAGCTTGACAGCTGTTAAGGCCCGCAATGCTCCGCCGAACTTGCCAAACGGGGTTCTCGCACCGGAAACAATAACCGTTTTTCTCATCGAAACTTCCTCCCATTTTCGATTGAACGCTCGCTCAATCTTGTTTTTGAATGAGGGGCTCCCTTGAAAGGAGCCCTAAATTACGCAACCTGCTCCTCTTCGTCTGCAAATACGGAGAGGGCAAGAATTTCTGCGACATCCATGGTGCTAATATCCTCTTCCACTTCTTTCGCCTTCGTTCCGTCGCTAAGCATCGTTAAGCAATACGGACAAGCAGTGGAAATCATCGTCGGATTTACAGCCAACGCCTGCTCGGTCCGGGCGACGTTGATGCGGTTTCCTGTCGTTTCCTCCGCCCACATGAGACCGCCGCCTGCACCGCAACACATGCCGTTCTCCCGGCTGCGATCCATTTCCACCAGTTCCAAGCCAGGAATGGTCCGCAAAATTTCCCGCGGCGGATCGTAGACGCCGTTGTAGCGGCCAAGGTAGCAGGAATCATGATAGGTTAAACGCTGGTTAATCGCTTTTTTCGGCCGGAGTTTTCCGGACTTCACTAAATCATAGAGCAGCTGGGTATGGTGAAGCACTTCCGCTTCAAAGCCAAAATCCGGATACTCGTTCTTAAAGATATTGTATGCATGCGGATCGATCGTAACGATTTTCTTTACCCCGTATTTTTCAAAGTTTTTAATGTTGCGCTCGGCAATTTCCTGGAATAAAAATTCATTCCCGATTCTTCGTGCAGTATCGCCGGAGTTCGTTTCCTGGTTCCCTAAAATCGCAAAGCTGACGCCGGCTTTATTCATTAATTTGGCAAAGGCAAGGGCAATCTTTTGGCTGCGGCTGTCATAGGAGCCCATGGAGCTGACCCAGAATAAATATTCGAAGTCTTTGCCTTCCTTCTTCAGTTCTTTCACCGTCGGGATGTAGACCGTTTCGTCTTCTTCCCGCCATTTGATCCGGTCTTTCTTCGATAATCCCCACGGGTTGCCCTGGCGTTCAATATTCATGACGGCACGCTGGATATCCTGGTCCATCTTCCCTTCCGTCATGACGAGATAGCGGCGCAAGTCAATAATTTTGTCCACGTGTTCGTTCATGACCGGGCATGCGTCTTCACAGTTGCGGCAAGTCGTACAGGCAAAGATTTCTTCTTCCGTAATGACATCGCCGATGAGGCTGGCTTCCTGAACGGTTGCTGCCGCTTCCGTATGCCCGCCGCCAAAGGCGTAGGCAGGGACCCACGGTTGTCTGCCGGTAATGGCAGCCCCTTTTTCCGTCAAATGATCCCGCATTTTTACGATTAAATCCATCGGGGAAAGCATTTTCCCTGTTCCCGCCGCCGGACAGACGTCGGTACAGCGGCCGCATTCCACACAGGCATAAAAATCGATCATCTGGTACTGTTCGAAATCCTCGACTTTTCCGACACCGAAGGAAATCTCTTCTTCGCTTTCTTCGTCAATATCAAAGTCGAGCTTTTTCAGCTTCCCTGGCACTTTTTTGCTTAAATAAACGTTTATTGGCGCAGCAATCAAATGAGCGTGTTTTGACTGCGGAATGTACACAAGGAATACGAGCAATGTGATTGTATGGACCCACCAGGCGATATAAAAGAGCACCATTGCTGCCTCTGGGGAAAGAAACCCAAAAATCGAGGCGATGCCGCTAGCCACCGGTTCCGTCCATGCCGTACCCGTCCCGTGCCAAATTTGCAGCATCCCGTTTCCGATAAGAACGGAAAGCATTAACGTCCCGATAAAAATGAGAACGAGCCCCGCCTTGAAGCCGCGTTTTAAGCGGACTAATTTTTCAATATAACGGCGGTAAAAGGCCCAGACAACGGCGACGAGAATCATTAAAGTGACAAGTTCCTGAAAGAAAACAAACCCGGGATAAAACAGGCCGAATGGCAAATGGTTCCCAGGGGAAAGCCCTTTCACAAACATGTCAATGGCGCCGAATTGGACGAGCAGGAATCCGTAAAACATCATGACATGCATAATTCCAGATTTTTTATCTTTCAGCAGTTTGGATTGGCCAAAGACGATGTTCCAAATCCGCTGCAGACGGAGCTTCACTTCCCCGTCAAATTCGGATTTTTTCCCGAGACGTATATATGCAACCCGTGTTGCCACCACTTTGGCAAACAGGTAGATGGCATATATGGTGACGACGAGAAAAGCAATCCAGTTGATGACTAGAAACGTACCCATCTCTCTTTCCCCCTATTCTCCGATATGTAAAGATCGAATATGCCTATCCTTACTTATCATTATAATATGAATGAGCATTCAGTCAATGCCCGACTGCGAAATTTTTAAAATATTCCATCCTATTTGGATATAAAAATACACTATTCCCTTTCCGTTGTAAAGGGAATAGTGTGACTTTTCTACATTTTTTCCGGTGCAGATACGCCGATGAGTTTTAACCCATTGGCAAGAGCTGTACGTACTGCTTTCATTAAAGCAATTCTCGCTTTCGTTAATTCAGCATTTTCCGGATCCAATACTTTTTCCGCATTGTAGAAGCTGTGTAACAGTGATGCGAGATCAAAGACGTACTGGGTCACCTTATGGGGCAGCTGTTTTTCTGCTGCATCGGCAACTGTTTGCGGGAACTCTCCCAATTTTTTCAAGAGATCTGTTTCTTTTTCTGTCGTGAGCAAGCTCGTGTCGTACTCCCCGCCGGTTTCGATTCCTTTCTGTTTCGCCTGTTCCAGCATCGTGCAAATGCGGGCATGGGCATACTGGACGTAAAAAATCGGGTTTTCGTTGGACTGGGAACGGGCAAGGTCCATATCGAAATCGAGCTGGGAGTCGTTGGAACGGGTGACGAAGAAGTATCGGGTCGCATCGACTCCGACATCTTCCATTAAGTCCCGGAGAAGAACAGCTTTTCCGGTCCGTTTGCTCATGCGCACCTTTTCCCCGCCTTCAAACAGGTTCACCATCTGAATGATTTTTACTTCTAATTTGTCCGCCGGGTAGCCGAGGGCTTGGATGGCCGCCTTCATCCGCGGCACATAGCCATGGTGGTCCGCCCCCCACACATTGATTAGCTGGTCAAATCCCCGGTCGATTTTATCTTTATGGTAGGCGATATCCGGGGTTAAATACGTATAGCTTCCGTCCTGCTTGACGAGCACCCGGTCTTTGTCGTCGCCGAATGCGGTCGATTTAAACCATTTGGCCCCGTCCTTCTCGTAAATATAGTCTCCTTCTTCCAGTACCTTCAGGGCTTCGTCAATTTTTCCGTCCCGATATAAGGAACGTTCCGAGAACCAATTATCGAATTCCACCCGGAATTGTTCCAAGTCCTTCTTAATATTTTCCAGAGAGGACTTCAGGCCGAATTCTTTGAAAAAGGCAATCCGCTCATCCTTCGGCTTGTCCGCCCATTCGGCGCCAAATTCTTCGACTAATTTTTTCGCCATGTCGATAATCGCCTGGCCGTGGTATCCGTCTTCCGGCATCGGAAAGTCTTCACCAAGTTCCTGGAAATAGCGGGCTTCCACCGATAAAGCGAGGTTATCAATCTGGTTTCCTGCATCATTGATATAATATTCCCGCTCTACGTCATAGCCGGCCGCATCCAGGACGTTGCACAATACGTCCCCATAGGCAGCGCCCCGGGCATGTCCTAGGTGCAAGTCTCCCGTCGGGTTTACCGAAACGAATTCCACTTGCACTTTTTTGCCTTTACCGGTATCCGTGCGTCCGTAATTTTCCTTTTGTTCGAGAATAACCGGGATAATTTTCCCGAGGATATTTTTCTTCATGAAAAAGTTTATAAATCCGGGTCCGGCAATTTCCACCTTTTCAATGGCAGCCTTTTCCACGTCGAGCCGTTCGGTAATGTCTTGGGCAATTTGCCGTGGCGCCTTTTTCGCCACCCGGGCAAGCTGCATGGCAATGTTCGAGGCAAAATCACCGTGGGCTTTGTCTTTCGGTTTTTCCAAAAGGATGTCAGGAATTTCTTCCTTTGCGGCAAGACCCGCTTCGATAATTGCTGTTTCGATTTCCTTTTTCAGCTGGTCTTCGATTTGTTCCAATACGTTCATGCTTCTTCCTCCTGTTCCAAAGTCAGCTCCAGGGAATGTTTCCGTTCTGGCTGACCTTGCAGTTTTACTTGATAATCGATGACGAGTTTATGTACTTTGTCGCCTTCGAGATATGCTAATTTTTCCGTATACGTTTCCATCGGAATCACGCCTAAAGGATGCCGATAAATCGTTTCCGTCCATTGCCGGGGAGCGAAGATTTGCTTCATCTCGACTGCTCCGGTCCGTTTCATCGTCACTTGATCGTGTTGAATCGTCACATATGTATGGACCGTTTCCCCTTCCTCCATCTGTTCGTCATAGGTGAGCATCCGTTTATCCTTGCCTTCGATGAGCCGCCCTAAACTTTTCCTTTCGTATGATTCCGCCGTCCCTTGATCGGCGATTTTCATCGAAAGGGTTACTTTTACTTTCGTTTTTATTGGGTTCACGTCTATTCCCCTCTTGCATGTATTCGACCGATACAGTAATTATAGCGATATTCCTCCTCTTTTTCCATATATTTTGACGGCGGGAAGGGAGAGGAAATTTTCGAATCCCCCGTTTATTTATTCCTATCTTTTCCAATAATGTAAGTAGCAAATCATAAACAGCAAGAGGTAGGAACATGAGACGAAAAACATTAGCGAAAATCGTTGCTTTTTTGGGATCGATGGCTTTTTTGTGCGGCATCGGCATTTTCCTCGGGATTTTTTTATTAGGTCCCCCTCCCCTGGCCAATGACCAGGCCACTGCTTTTTACAGTCACGATGGAGAATTCATCGGTGAAGTGAAAGAAAGGGAAAACCATCATTTCATCCCTCTGGAAGATATTTCTCCCTATGTGAAAGAGGCGGCAATCGCCATTGAAGATAAACAATTTTATGACCATCACGGTTTCGATTTCAAACGAATTATCGGGGCAGTCTGGAAAAACATCACGAGCGGCACGTTAAAGGAAGGTGCCAGCACGATTACCCAGCAGCTGGCGCGCAATTTGTATTTATCCCACGAGAAAACGTGGGAGCGGAAATGGAAGGAAGCCTTTTATACCCTCCGCCTGGAAATGTTTTATTCGAAGGAAGAAATTTTGGAAAGCTATCTGAACACGATTTATTTCGGCCACGGCGCCTACGGAATCGAAGCGGCAAGCAGCTATTTCTTCGATAAATCAGCAAGAGACTTAACGCTGGCGGAAGCAGCCATGCTAGCCGGCATCCCTAAAGGGCCGTCCTATTATTGTCCGGTACATAATGAGGAAAAAGCTTACGCCCGGCAGCAGTTAATTTTAAAACAAATGTTTGATCAAGGCCGGATTACGGAAGCAGAATGGGAGAAAGCGTCCCGGGAACATCTCACCTTTGTCCAAAAGGAATTAGAAAACCCGGATTCGGATAAAGGATATTTTTTTGATGAAGTGCTGAAAGAAGCAGCTGAAATTTTAGGGGCAGAACGGGAGCAAATCCGGTTTGGCGGTTACGAAATTTACACGACGATGGATTTGGAAATGCAAGCCAAGCTGGAAGACGCGGTAAAAGGCAAGATGGCAGATACAGAAATGGAAGTGGGAGCCATCGCCATGGAACCGGAAACGGGAGCCATCCGCGCCATGATGGGCGGAAAAAATTATCGGGCTAGCCCGTTTAACCGGGCTACAGCTGCAAAACGGATGCCCGGGTCTACGTTTAAGCCGTTTTTATATTACGCAGCACTGGAACACGGATACACAGCCGCCACGAAGCTGACGAGCAAACCGACCGCCTTTCAGCTGGAAGACGGAAAAGTATATGAGCCGAGCAATTTCAATGACTATTACGCCAACGAGCCGATTACCCTTGCTCAAGCATTGGCGCTATCGGATAACGTATATGCTGTGAAAACGAATATGTTTCTCGGGGCAGAACGGCTCGTGGAAGCTGCGCGGGAATTTGGCATCGAAAGTGATTTGCCTGCCGTTCCTTCCCTTGCCCTTGGCACTGCTTCGGTTTCCGTAGAAGAGATGGTGAACGGATATGCCATGCTTGCCAATGGCGGGTATGGGGTTGAAGGCCATACGATTACGAAGATTATTAGCCCTTCCGGGAAAGTCGTTTTTGAACGGGAGGTGGAGAAGGAGCGCACCCTTGACCCGGTGCCGGCGTTTATTTTGACCGATTTAATGACCGGCATGTTCGACAGGCAGCTGAACGGCTACGCCCCCGTCACCGGTACGACGATTGCGGACCAGTTAACCCGGGTTTACGCAGGAAAATCCGGCACGACCAATTCGGACAGCTGGATGATCGGGTTCAGTCCGAGCCTCGTTGCCGGCGTCTGGACTGGTTACGACGACAACCGGCCGATTACCCGCATCGAAGAACATCGTTTCGCTAAAGAAATTTGGGCGGACTTTATGGAAGAAGCCCATGAAGAGCAGCCGCTGGAACCATTCCATGCCCCGAAAGGAGTGACAGCTATTCCGATTGACCCTGTAAGCGGCCAGCGGGCAACTCCTTATTGCGATAAAAGCCGGGTCATGTATTTTGAAAAAGGGACCGAACCGAAGCAGCACTGTATGGAACATATGCAGGAAAAACCGCGGAAGAATCAAAAAGAAAAAGAAGAGGAAAAAGGGCTCGTCCAGCGATGGTTTGACTTTTTCTTTGGCGGGTAGAAAATCAGCGCTACGTTTTGCTAGAGGATTCAGCGGGAATCAGGAAAATTCAGCGCAAACCGTTATTTTTCTAACGATAAAAATTCAAAATCAGCGTTACGCCCCGATTCTAACGCTTTTGTTGATGAATTCAGCGATAATCCAAAGTTTTCAGCGTTTCCTTCAATTTTTCTAACGGAAAAAATAAAATTTCAGCGCTTCGACCTGATTCTAACGCTTCCCCCAGAGGATTCAGCGGAAATCGGGGAAATTCAGCGCAAAACCGTTATTTTTCTAACGATAAAAATTCAAAATCAGCGTTACGCCCCGATTCTAACGCTTTTGTTGGTGAATTCAGCGATAATCCAAAGTTTTCAGCGTTTCCTTCAATTTTTCTAACGGAAAAAATAAAATTTCAGCGCTTCGACCTGATTCTAACGTTCCCCCCAAAGGATTCAGCGGATATCGGGGAAATTCAGCGCAAACCGTTATTTTTTTAACGATAAAAATTGAAAATCAGCGCTACGCCCCGATTCTAACGCTTTTGTTGATGAATTCAGCGATAATCCAAAGTTTTCAGCGTTTCCTTCAATTTTTCTAACGGAAAAAATATAGATTCAGCGCTTCAACCCGATTCTAACGCATCCTCCAGAGGATTCAGCGGAAATCGGGGAAATTCAGCGGAAACCGTTATTTTTTTAACGATATAAATTCTAAATCAGCGCTACGCCCCGATTCTAACGCTTTTGTTGATGAATTCAGCGATAATCAAAAGTTTTCAGCGTTTCCTTCAATTTTTCTAACGGAAAAAATATAGATTCAGCGCTTCAACCCGATTCTAACGCTTCCCCTAAAGGATTCAGCGGAAATCGGGGAAATTCAGCGCAAAACCGTTATTTTTTTAACGATAAAAATTCTAAATCAGCGCTACGCCCCGATTCTAACGCTTTTGTTGATGAATTCAGCGATAATCCAAAGTTTTCAGCGTTTCCTTCAATTTTTCTAACGGAAAAAATATAGATTCAGCGCTTCAACCCGATTCTAACGCATCCTCCAGAGGATTCAGCGGAAATCGGGGAAATTCAGCGGAAACCGTAATTATTCTAGCAGAATTAATAAAATTTCAGCGCTTCGACCTGATTCTAACGTTCCCCCCAAAGGATTCAGCGGATATCGGAAAAATTCAGCGGAAACCGTAATTATTCTAGCGGAATTAATAAAATTTCAGCGCTTCAACCCGATTCTAACGCTTCCCCTAAAGGATTCAGCGCAAACCGGAAAAATTCAGCGCAAAACCTAATTATTCTAGCGGAATTAATAAAATTTCAGCATTCCATCGTGATGCCGGGAGCAATATTAAAAAGGTTCCGTCCCCCGCAAGGGACAGAACCTTTTTTTGCCGGCAAAACGCCGGCTTTCGGTGTCCTAGTAACTTTTGTCCATGTAATCATATTTTACAAACTAATGAATGAAAGTACAATTAAAAAAGGAATTGTTCATCATTCATTCACAAATCCGACAAAATTATACAGACAGTGCTTTTTTCAGTTCTTCCGTGGAATTATTCCACATTTCCGGATTGAATTCTTCAAGGAAATCCCGGAGCAGTTTTTTTGAATGGTCGTCCATATGGTCGACGACGATTTTCCCTTTTAAAGATTGCTCCATATGTTTTACGTGTTCCGGCATCGATTTATAGGCCCGCTTCGCCTCTTTATCCACCCGGATTTCGCTGCCGGCAACCCCTGCATAGTAAGGCCCGTTTTCATTCCGGTCGACATTTACCCAGACGATCCAGTAAAGCTTTCCGTTTGGCACCGCATCCCGGTCGTTCAGCCATTTCACCCGGCGTTCCACCTTGCTCCGGGCATGCATCGCATCCATATCGACGTAGGCGGTATTTTCATTCGGGTCGACAATAACCGACGACATATTTTCCAGACTGATCGCCCCTGCACCGAAGCCGCCATGGCCGTCCGTCGGATCGTTCTTTATAATCGTAAAAACATTTTTCTTTTTCGCATCTTCCGCCATCTTTCACCCTCCCATTCCTTATCCTTTAACGTATTGTAGCATAAGAAACTTCCCTTTTTTACTGTTATGCTCCCTTTAGCTCCCTGATAAACGCCACTGCTTCTTCCATTTCCTCCTCGGAATAGTTTTGGCTCGGCTTCAGCGCCTGAATTTTTTGAAACACCTCATCCCGGGAAAGATGGTCAAAATAAAGGAGTGTGGCCACCAATTCGAGAAAACGGGAACTTTTTTCCTGAAGTTTCTCCACTTTATCCGAGTAATCCGGCATGTTCAACGAAAACTGGCGAAGGAACTGCTCCCCTTCAGGAGTAATTTGATAATGGTATTGATAATAGCTGCTTTTTTCTTCCTTATTCTCCTGCAAAAACCCTAAATTGCACAATTCTTCGATTCTTAACGTTAACTCTTCAGAATAAGGCCCGTAAAAATGGTAATTATATTTTTCCTCAAAGGGAACATGGCATTGCTGCAAAATATAGATCATTTTCTGCAGTTTCTTTCGCCCCGTCACTTCTTTGGCCATGGAAAAAAACTGCATAATCCGCGCGTGGTTATCTAACATGATTTCCATCTCCCTGAATATTTAAAAGTTCTTTTATCTTTCTTTTTATCGGCAAATCCGTTACCTTTTCGATCAAGTCTTTAGGATAGTACAGTTTATGGTCTGTCCGTTTTTTTCCGGAAATCGATTCGACAATATCCGACTGCCGGGACAACTCTTTTAATTCCCCGTTCGGCATCAGCAAATGAATCGGCAGCCGCTCCCTTTCTTCCCCTGGACGGTAAAAGTCATAAGGCAAGTCGGAAGAGGAATCGATAACCAAATAATAGGAAGGATCGAGCCCGGCTTTTTTAAACAAATCATGGAGCTCCAAATATACATGCATCTCGGTGCCCGGGTTAAACTCAACATATTTAAACAGTCTCCGGTTCATAAACCGTTCGCATAAATCCCGCAGGATAACATCCTTTTCTTCCTGCCACAGCTGAAAATAATAGTGGACAACGGATTCGTCCAGCTTAATATATTCATCTAGCCGCACTTTCCCTTTAAAAAAGGAGAGAAAATGGATCGGTTCCAGCTGAAAGGCATAACCTTGTTCGTACAGTTCTTTAGCCCGGTGGAGGATTTTCGTTAAAATGACCTCCGCACTTCTCGTCACCGGGTGAAAATACACTTGCCAATACATTTGATACCGGCTCATAATGTAATCTTCTACAGCATGCATCCCCGTCGATTTAATGACAACCTGGTCTTCCATCGGGCGCATGACGCGCAAAATCCGCTCCATATCAAACTGGCCGTAGCTCACCCCCGTATAATAGGCGTCCCGAAGCAAATAATCCATCCGGTCCGCATCAATTTGGCTGGAGATGAGGCTGACGACCAATTTATCTTTATACGTTTTTCCGATAACATCCGCCACATCTTGGGAAAATCCCGGCCTCACCCGCTCCAGCACTTCATGCACTTTCGTATCACCGAGTATAATTTGCTGGGTAAAATGTTCGTGGTCTAATTTAAACACTTTTTCGAAGGAATGGGAAAAGGGGCCGTGGCCAAGGTCATGGAGCAATGCCGCACTTAGGCAAAGCAGCCGTTCTTCCTTGTTCCAGTTGGGCTCGTCCGCAAAATTTTCAATAATCCGCCGTACAATTTCGTATACCCCTAAGGAATGGTTAAAACGGCTATGTTCCGCTCCGTGGAAAGTAAGGTTCGTCGTTCCCAGCTGTTTTATCCGCCGCAAACGCTGAAATTCGGGGGTGGCAATCAAGTCCCAAATTAGCCGGTCCTTCACATGGACATAGCGGTGGACCGGATCTTTAAAGACTTTGACCTCCGATAACTGTTCTGTCTCATATGACATATTCTTCATTCCGTTTCTTTTTCTTCATTGTCCTATATTATATAATAAAAAGCGGCAGGAAAAAAGGTAGATTAAGTGAAGGAGCATACTATGAAACATTGGGAACAGGTTATTTCGCAGCAAACCTTTCGCTATTTAGACTGTACGGAGGAAAAAAATATTTTTCAATATCCAAATGATGCCATTGCCTCCTTCGCCATCGATGATGCATTGGCTGCGTCGGTGAGCAACGGCGAATCAGATCCGGTAATGCGGCTTTGGGTCCACCCGAAAACGATAGTTCTCGGCATCCCTGACAGCAAGCTCCCCTTTTTATCTGACGGAGTGGCGTATTTAGATTCCCTTGGCTATGACGTCATTATCCGCAATTCGGGAGGGCTTGCGGTAGCCTTGGATGAAGGAGTGCTCAACTTATCCCTCGTCATTCCCGGGGAGAAGCTTTCCATTTACGACTGTTATGAAGCGATGGTTTCCTTTGTCCAAACTGCATTGAAAGACTTGACCAGTGATATCGAAGCGTACGAAATTGTCGGTTCCTATTGTCCCGGGGACTATGATTTAAGCATTGGCGGGAAAAAATTTGCCGGCATTTCCCAGCGGCGGATTAAAGAAGGAACAGCAGTGCAAATTTATCTTGACGTGGAAGGCAATACAAAGGAAAGAGCGGCAGTCATCCGGGAATTTTACAAGCGGAGCAAGCAAAATAAAGAAACGAAATTCGTCTATCCGGAAGTGCGGCCGGAAGTAATGGCGTCCCTATCCGAACTGCTGCAAATGAATCTTACGGTTTCGGAGATGAAAAAGCGGGTCTTTCAAGCGCTGGCCGATGTTACCGAACAAATTGCCATGACCGGCTTTACTGAATCGGAATGGCAAACCTTTGAAAAGCGGTATGCACAAATGCTGAAAAGGAATGAACCGATTCGCACGATATTAGGGAGATAGCCAATAAAAAAACCACATGAATCAAATTGAACTGCGCCCTGTCAAGTAGACAGTGAAAAAACAAAAAATCTATGCGACAGCCTGGTGCCGATATTCTAACGGTGCTAGGCTGTTTAGTTTCTCTTGGTATCGTTCTTTG
>NZ_BMEV01000062.1 GCF_014637175.1 Compostibacillus humi
TGCCTATGTAAAATTCAAAAAATTTTAAGCACAAATCCACGAAAAGATTGATATCATAGGAAATACATTTTATTAAAAAGTGAATTTGTGCCTATTTACTGTCGAACTCGGGTTAAAATATATCTCCACTCCAAACAAAAAAGCGTTCCTTTCAAGGAACGCTTTTTAGCTTATTTTTTCAAATTATAGAATGCGGAAAGTCCGGCGTATTCGCCCATTCCGGCAAGTTCGTCTTCAATGCGGAGGAGCTGGTTGTATTTTGCAACCCGGTCGGTACGGGATGGAGCACCGGTTTTGATTTGCCCTGCATTTGTTGCTACCGCAATATCGGCAATTGTTGCATCTTCCGTTTCCCCGGAGCGGTGGGAAATAACAGCCGTATAGCCGGCACGTTTAGCCATTTCGATGGCATCAAAGGTTTCAGTTAACGTACCGATCTGGTTCACTTTAATCAAAATAGAGTTGCTGACACCTTGTTCAATTCCGCGGGCAAGGCGTTTCGTATTTGTAACGAATAAGTCGTCTCCTACTAGCTGGACACGATCACCTAAGCGTTCGGTAAGCAGCTTATGGCCTTCCCAGTCGTTTTCGTCCAAGCCGTCTTCAATGGAGACAATCGGATATTTGTTTACCATTTCTTCATACCAATCTACCATCTCTTCGGAAGTGCGGGTAACCCCTTCGCCTTTCAAGACGTATTTGCCGTCTTCGTACATTTCCGACGAAGCAACGTCCATGGCAAGTTTTACTTCTTCGCCAGGTTTGTATCCGGCTTTTTCAATAGCTTCCACAATCGTTTGCAATGCTTCTTCGTTGGAAGAGAGGTTTGGTGCAAATCCGCCTTCATCCCCAACTGCCGTGTTCAAGCCTTTTTCGCTTAACACTTTTTTCAGCGAATGGAAAATTTCTGCACCCATGCGAAGGGCTTCTTTAAAGGAATCGGCTCCTACCGGCATCACCATAAATTCTTGAATATCCACGTTGTTGTCGGCATGTTCTCCGCCGTTTAAAATATTCATCATTGGCGTAGGAAGAGTTTTCGCGTTAAATCCACCTAAATACGTATATAATGGAACTTCCAGCAAATTAGCGGCAGCATGGGCACAAGCCATGGATACACCTAATATGGCGTTGGCGCCGAGTTTGCCTTTATTTTCCGTTCCGTCCAATTCAATCATCGTTGCATCGATAATATTTTGGCGGGTAACATCAATTCCGACTAATTCCGGGGCGATAATTTCATTAACATTTTTAACTGCCTGTTCTACCCCTTTACCTAAGTAACGGTTTTTGTCACCGTCCCGCAGTTCAACTGCTTCGTATTCTCCGGTTGATGCGCCGCTTGGCACAAGCGCACGGCCGAAACCGCCGGACTCAGTTGTCACTTCCACTTCCACCGTCGGATTTCCGCGGGAGTCTAACACTTCACGGGCATAAACATCAATAATGTATGGCATATTGTTCATCTCTCCTTTATTATTCAAACCAGTTTAATCTATTGCTTTTTAATTAATGAAGTTCCTGTCATTTCCTTCGGTTTTTCTACACCTAATAAATCAAGCAAGGTTGGTGCCAGGTCGGCAAGAATGCCTCCGTCCCGAAGTTCAATTCCTTCTTTCGTCACTATAACAGGCACCGGATTTGTCGTATGGGCAGTCATCGGTTTGCCATCGAGGGTAACGACTTCATCGGAATTTCCGTGGTCGGCGGTAATAATTGCATGGCCGCCAAGTTCAAGAATTTTATCGACGACTTTGCCTAAACATTCGTCTACTGCCTCTACCGCTTTGATTGTCGGCTCCAGCATCCCCGAATGCCCTACCATATCCGGGTTGGCATAGTTTAAAATAATCGCATTTGGCCGGTCCTCTGACTCCAATTCCTGAAGCAGCGCGTCGGTCACTTCATAAGCGCTCATTTCCGGTTTTAAGTCGTAAGTAGCGACTTTCGGGGAATCGATGAGAATCCGTTTTTCTCCAGGGAATTCCTGTTCCCGGCCGCCGCTCATGAAAAAGGTGACATGCGGATATTTTTCCGTTTCGGCGATGCGCAGCTGTTTTAGTCCGTTTTGAGACAAAACTTCGCCAATCGTATTATCCAAGTTCACCGGCTTATAGGCGACATAGCCGTCCACCGTTTCACTAAAATCGGTAAGCATGACAAAATCTAAATTTTTCGGCACTCCAGGCCCCCGGTCAAAATCATGAAAATCTTCGTTGGCAAAGGTGCGGGAAATTTGGATAGCCCGGTCCGGACGGAAATTATAAAAGATAATGGAATCTCCGTCTTGTACTTTGCCGACCGGCTCTCCCGCTTCATCAACAATGACCGACGGAATGACGAATTCGTCGTAAATGCCGTTTTTATAGGAGTCTTCGATTACTTCGAGAGCGCTTCGATATTTTGGACCTTCGCCGTAAACCATGGCATCATAAGCTTTTTTCACCCGGTCCCAGCGCTTGTCCCGGTCCATGGAATAATATCTGCCGGAGATCGTAGCAAATTGGCCGACACCGTATTCCTTCATTTTTTCCTCGGTCGCTTTAATATATTTCTCTGCTGTTTTCGGTCCGACATCCCGGCCGTCTAAAAAGCCGTGGACATAGACTCGTTCTAAACCTTGGTCGCTGGCCAGCTTGAGCAGTGCGAACATATGGTTAATATGGCTATGTACCCCGCCGTCAGAAAGGAGCCCGAACAAATGTAATGCGCTATTGTTTTTCTTCGCATGTTCAATCGATTTCAGGAAAGCTTCCTTTTCAAAAAACTCTCCTTCTTTAATCGACAGGTTCACCCTCGTTAAGCTTTGATAGACGATTCGGCCAGCACCGATATTTAAATGGCCGACTTCCGAGTTTCCCATTTGGCCTTCCGGAAGGCCGACCGCTTCCCCGCTCGCCTTAAGCTGGCTGTGAGGATACGTATTCCAATAGCGGTCAAAATTCGGTTTATTTGCCTGTTTAACCGCATTGCCAAATTCCTCATCCCGAAGGGCAAAGCCATCGAGAATGATTAAAGCTGCTAATTTGTCCTGACTCATTTTGCTCCTGCCTCCACTAGCTGTAAAAAGGATTCTGCTTCCAGGCTGGCGCCGCCGACGAGCGCGCCGTCAATATCCGGCTGGGATAGCAGTTCATCGATGTTTGCTGGTTTGACGCTGCCGCCGTATTGGATAATGATTTTGTCTGCCGTTTCCTTGGAAGCAATCTCTCCTACTACTTTCCGGATATGGGCACATACTTCATTGGCATCGCTGCTCGATGCAGTTTTGCCCGTGCCAATTGCCCAAATCGGTTCATATGCGATAATTGTTTTTCCAATTTGATCTGGTGATAGCCCTTTTAACGCTTCCTTCACTTGGGTCTCCACGACCGACATCGTTTCGTTTGCTTCCCGCTGTTTCAGCGTTTCCCCTACGCAAACGATTGGAATAAGCCCGTGTTTCATTGCAGCGTGAACTTTTTTATTCACTGTTTCATCCGTTTCCGCAAAATATTCCCGGCGCTCCGAATGGCCAAGAACGACATGGGTAACCCCAATATCGTGCAGCATAACCGGGCTTACTTCGCCGGTAAACGCCCCGCTCTCTTCAAAATGCATGTTTTGTGCGGCAATCTTTACTTTCGTTCCTTTTGCTTTTTCCACCAAAGCAGGGAGGAAAGGAAAGGCTGCACAAACAATCGCTTCGACTTTCTCGTTTTCCGGTACTTTTCCAGAAATATTTTCCAAAAATGCTTCGGCTTCCGATAGCACTTTATTCATTTTCCAGTTTCCTGCAATTACATGTTTACGCATTGTTTCACCTCAGTAATTTTTGATTGTCTATGCGGTAACGTTGGCAAGTCGTTTCAGCTATCTATTCTTTATCATCTAAAGCGGCTACTCCTGGAAGAACCTTTCCTTCCATAAATTCTAATGAAGCACCGCCGCCTGTGGATACGTGGTCCATTTTTTCAGCCAGGCCAAATTTTTCTACTGCCGCTGCCGAATCGCCCCCGCCGATAACCGTGTAGCCATCGGTTTCCGCTAGTGCTTCAGCAACAGCTTTCGTACCATTGGCGAAGGCATCCATTTCAAATACCCCCATCGGACCATTCCAAATAATTAACTTCGATTCTTTTACAATTTTGCTATATTTTTCTCTCGTTGCCGGCCCGATATCCAATGCTTCCCAATCTGAAGGGATTTGATCAATCGGCACAGCTTTCGTGTTTGCTGTTTCGGAAAAATCATCCGCAACGACGGCATCAACCGGCAAGACGAAATTGACGCCCTTTTCTTTTGCCTTAGCCATAAATTCCTTCGCTAGCTCAATTTTATCTTCTTCCAGCAATGACTTTCCGATTTCATGGCCTTGCGCCTTAATAAAGGTGTAAGCAAGACCGCCGCCGACAATCAGGTTGTCCACTTTTTCCAATAAGTTTTCAATCACGCCAATTTTATCTTTAACCTTTGCTCCGCCGATAATCGCTGTAAATGGACGTTCTGGATTTTCCAGCGCTTTGCCAAGCACATCGATTTCCTTTTCCATTAAAAATCCGGCAACGGAAGGAAGTTTCTCAGCTACTCCCGCGGTGGATGCATGGGCACGATGGGCCGCACCGAATGCATCGTTTACATATAAATCCGCCATATCTGCAAAGGCTTGGGCGAGCTGTTCGTCATTTTTTTCTTCCCCGGCTTCAAAACGGACGTTTTCGATGAGCAAAATATCGCCCTCGGAAAGCCCTGCAATTGCTTCGTCCACTTCCGGACCGAAAACAGCATCCGTTTTCACAATTTCTTTGCCAGTCAAGTCGCTGAGCCGTTTCGCCACCGGGTCGAGGCGCAATTCTTCAACTACTTGACCTTTCGGGCGGCCGAGATGGCTGGCAAGGATGACTTTAGCACCTTGGCTAGTTAAATATTCAATCGTCGGAAGTGCTGCCTGAATCCGGGTATCGTCGGTAATTTCCCCGTTTTGCATCGGAACATTAAAGTCTACACGGCAAAAAACTTTTTTTCCTTTAACTTCCACATCTTTTATCGATTTTTTATTCATGTTCAGCCTCCAAATTACGTTATCATTGTCAGTATTTTCCCCGATTTCCATTATATACATAATCGCTGGAGTTTGAAAATAAAGTTTTCAAGTGAAAAAGGGGAAGGTATGCCTCCTCCCCCCTTTTTATGCTGGCTGTTTTACAGTCCTTGTTTTGCCATATAAACGACTAAATCGACACAACGGGTTGAATATCCCATTTCGTTGTCATACCAGGATACGACTTTGACAAAATTGTTTTCCATTACCATCGTAGATAATCCGTCCACAATGGAGGAATGGGTATTTCCGATAATATCTCTTGATACTAACGGTTCCTCGCTATATTGTAAAATACCCTTTAATGGTCCCTCTGCCGCTTCTTTGAAGGCATTATTAATATCATCGACAGTTACAGTTTTTTCCAATTCAGCAACCAGGTCCGTTAAAGAGCCGTCTGGAGTTGGAACACGAACTGCCATTCCGTTCAGTTTGCCGTTTAATTCTGGAAGTACAAGTCCCACCGCTTTTGCTGCCCCAGTTGTTGTCGGAATAATGTTTTCTGCTGCTGCTCGAGCACGGCGGTAATCTTTATGCGGCAAGTCTAAAATTTGCTGGTCGTTTGTGTAAGAATGAATGGTCGTCATTAAACCGCGCTTAATGCCAAACTTGTCATTCAATATTTTTGCGAATGGCGCCAAACAGTTTGTCGTACAAGATGCATTGGATACGACATGATGGCTGCTCGGATCGTACTTATCATGGTTTACTCCCATGACAATCGTTAAATCTTCATTTTTTGCCGGCGCGGAAATAACTACTTTTTTCGCTCCTGCTTCGATATGTTTTTTCGCATCTTCTGCGTTGGTGAAACGGCCGGTAGACTCAATAACGATATCTACACCAAGGTCGCCCCAGCCTAATTCAGCCGGATCTCTTTCGGAAAGAACTTTAATTTCTTTGCCGCCGACGACGATATTTGTGCCATTGACAGACACTTCTTCTTCCAAAATTCCGTGGATAGAATCGTATTTCAATAAGTGGGCCAACATATTTGCATCCGTTAAGTCATTCACTGCAACGATTTCCACTTCCGGATTGTTTAATGCTTGGCGAAATACGTTTCTTCCGATTCTTCCAAAACCGTTAATTCCAACTTTTACTGTCATGTTCATTCCTCCTGAATTTTTATATATTAAAAGAGGCTTCCCTCTTACATCAACTGCTATGCACCGGTAAACGCCAATTCTTACTCCAACTGCAATATTTCCTTTGCGGCTCCTTCATCGGTTATTAGGACATTTGTTTTCCTCTGCTTCAGAAATGACGTGATTGCCTTCGCTTTCGAGCGTCCTCCGGCAACCGAAATCACCGCATCCATCGTTTCCAGATCTTCTAAATGAATGCCTAGCGTCCTTACTTTATGAACGATGTTGCCATCTTCATCGAAGTAATAGCCAAAGGCCTCCCCCATCGCCTTCTCACTGACTAGCCGCTCCACCGTTTCCGCATCCGTATTTCTTCTCTTAGCGAGTGTCAGTGCATCGCCAATTCCGTGGATGACGATATTTGCTGTTTTCAATTGTTCCAACGTATTTTGGATGGAAGGTTCATGTACTAGCGAATGATAGGCTGTTTCACTTAAAGGATCCGGAACGTACAGCAGCCGGTAATCTCCTTTTGCTTTTTGTGCCATTTGGGCTGCGATGCCATTGGCCTGGTTTTCCACCTTTTCGCCAACGCCGCCGCGGGCAGGGACAAACAGGCACTTTTGCTGCAGCGGGGACATCACTTCAGCAACTGCAGCCATCGTCGTTCCTCCAGTAACTGCTATCGTAGAAGGCTTCTTTACTACTTTTTTCAGAATCGTGACACACGCTTTTCCCATTTCCCGCTTGACCTGTTCGTACGTATCACTATCGCCGGGAACGATGACAACTTCTTCAACTTTTAATTTTTCCCGAATTCTTTCTTCTAACATAGAAAGACCTGTTATTTCTCTCATGAATTCAGCCATCTGTTCAAGAAGTAATTTGCCCTCTTTCGACAGATACATACCTTTCGAGGTCACTTCCAGCAGTCCTTGCTGATGCAGAAAATCGATTTCACTGCGGACTTGCCGTTCTGTGGCGTTTAATTTTTCCGCTAACGCTCTTCTGCCAATGGGCTCGAAGCTATAGACGCTTTGTAATATGTAATATCTTTGCCGCATGACCTTCAACAAGTCTGGAACAAGTTTTGTTTGCAGTTTCACCAATGACTTCATCGATAAGGAAACTCCCTTTTACAATTGCTGGCTTTAATGTGTCCCGGCGGGTAAATTTTTGTCCCGTTTACGATTTTATTATATCATAGTTTTTTTTCAATACAAATAAATATGCATGGTTGTTTTAGAGCAGATGAAAATCAAGTCCTTATAGGAAATTAGGATGCATATAATTGGGACAAGTACTTATACAGGAGGAATTTGGATGTTTAGCCTGATTGAGAAAGCTGTTTTATGGATGGCATTTTTCCGGGTCATATCCGGGTCGATTGAAATTTTTGCAGCCTATTTAATGGTAAAATTCAATCAAATCGATAAAGCGTTGATTATTACCAGCTCGTTAGCATTCATCGGGCCCGATTGTTCTTGTAATAACGATTACGATTGGATTAGTCGGCATGGCCGATAAATTTTCTTACGGGAAATTTTTTTGGATTTTCCTTGGCGTCTGTTTGGTGAAAAAATAAAAGGGGAACATTTTGCTTGCGATAGCTTCTTCCGAAATAAAAAATGCGTCGCGAAACAGCAACGCATTATTTTTCACTTTCTTCCTTTAATAATTGTTCAATGGAATCATAGTTGATTTCTTCGCAGTTTAGCTGCCTTCCGTTTACTTCGATAACTGGAATAAGCAAATGGTATTTTTCCAGCCATTCATCATTCGTATAAATATCCCGAAATTCAATTTCGTGGGGATAGTCCCTTTGAAATAAAGATAATAGCGCTTCTGCATCATCACATAATGAACAGATTTCTTTCATGTAAAATTTTACTTGCAACATTTATCGCTTTCTCCTTTTCGTCGATGCTGGTATATGCAATTGTTCCCGATATTTCATAACGGTTCTCCGAGCGATGTCAATATCGTATTCATCCAATAGCCTTTCTTTAATTGCCTGATCAGATAACGGTTTTCGTTTGTTTTCCATATCGATCATTTCCTGAATCAAATATTTAATGACGTTGGACGCGGTCTTTTTCCCATTCTTTTGTCTTACTCCCGAAGGCAGAAAATATTTAATCGGGAAAACTCCTTTTGGGGTCTGGACGTATTTTTGGTTAATTGCCCTGCTGATAGTGGATACGTGCAAATCCAATTCATCAGCAATATCGGAGAGGGTCAGCGCTTTCATCATCATGATGCCATGTTCAAAATAATCGTACTGCTTCTCTACGATTAACGTTATGATGTCTTCGAGCGTATTCGTGCGGTAATGGATTGCTTGCTTGAGCCACTCTACCTGCCGATATTTTTCTTTCAAAAAACTGTCGGCTTCTTTTTCCATCCCCATTAAATTGTGATACATATCAGAGATTTTAATCGTCGGATTCGCCCATTTATAAAATTTAATTTTCCAGCTGCCATTTTCTTTGAAAATCATCGCCTCTGGGATAATGTATTCCGGCTGCTGGGTATTCAATAATAACCCTGGTTTCGGGTGACAAAGCTTGATGGAATCGATGACTTCCGCCGCAATTTCTTCCGTTGTTTCATAGTATCCGGCGATCTCTTCTACGTTTTCTGTGGCAACCCACTCTAAATGGTGCTCCATTAAATCCATCACAAAGGGATAGTCTTTTCCCATCTCCTTTAACTGGAGGCTGATGCATTCGCTTAAATTGCGGGCGCCAATTCCCGTCGGTTCCAGCGACTGGATATAGGAAAGGGCCTTTTCCGCCATCGGGACCGTCGTCCGGCAATCTTCTGCCCACGTTTCCAGATCAATATCCAAGTAACCGTCATCATTTAACGAATCGATGCCGTATTCAACGACGGGTTTTAATTCCTTTGGAACCTTCACCCCGGATAGCTGAAACTTTAATTTATCATACATCGTCTCTTCTTTTCGGTTAATATCGATGGATACGTCTTCCGAATGGGATTTCCGGTATTGCTGGATATCATAGTCGTAATTTACTTCTTCAATGAGCGGATTTTCTTTCACCACTTCATTGATATAATCCGTTAATTCGATGCTTGACAATTGGAGGATGTGAATGGACTGCAGCAAAGTTTGATTCATTTTCCATTGCAATGTCTGCTGCTGAATCAAATTTGGTTTCATCCCTTCCCCCCCCCTCCTTCAAATCGTCTTTCTTTTATTTTGCCATGTTCCTTCCATAATGTCACTAAATTGACAATACTAATAGAAAAAAGATAATATTTTACTATGTTTTTCTAAATTCAGGAAAGAGGTGAGCGAATGGCATCACAAAAAGTTAAAGAACCGATTCCCCATATGATTCGCCGGTACATAATGCTGTTTATCGGAGCGAGCTTAGCGGCAGCAGCAATTGAACTGTTTTTAGTGCCGAACACGATAATCGACGGCGGAGTCATCGGGATTTCCCTTCTCGTCAATCACCTTTCAGGAATTAATTTCGGGATACTCGTGCTCGTGATTAACTTGCCGTTTTTAATTGCCGGCTATCGCCGCATCGGCTTAGATTTTTTATTTTCTTCTTTATTCAGTATCGTTGCCCTATCCGTGGTGGAATCCTTGTTAAAAGGAATCAGCCCGGCAACGGATGAAACGCTCCTTGCCACTGTATTTGGCGGTCTGATTTTAGGGGCTGGTGTCGGGATTGTCATCCGGAATGCGGGAGCGCTGGACGGAACAGAAATTCTTGGAATTATTGTAACGAAGCAAATGCCTTTTTCCGTCGGGGAATTTGTTATGTTTATCAACGTTTTCATTTTCGGCTGGGCAGGATTCGTCCTCGGCTGGGAACAGGCGATGTTCTCGATTTTGACTTATTATATCGCTTCGAAAACCATTGACGTCGTCGGTCAGGGAATTTTAAACGAAACGAAGGCTGCCATTATCGTTTCCAGTCTCTCCGATGAAATCGCCGAAGAAATCGGCAACGAACTTCGCCGGGGCGTAACGATGTTTTACGGAAAAAATAACTACCATGATACGGATACGGAAGTGTTGTATGTCGTAATTACCCGGCTGGAAGTGTCAAAATTAAAAGCAATTGCCCACACAATTGATCCTAAAGCTTTTATTACGATAATGGATACGCAAGAGGTCCATGGCGGACGATTTAAAACGAGCGGACATTAATTTGGTTTGCAGATGCCACGACAAAATTGGTAGAAAACCGATATATTCCAAGCAATGCCGATATGTTGGCTAAAAATGCTGATTCCATGGATGAAGGTTCCGCAATATAAAAAATGGAGACAGCTAGAGCGGCTGTCTCCTATTTTAAATAAGAGCGGGCAGTCCCACTGATTCCTTCCCCGCATATACCACCTATTTTTCTGTTCTTTATGTTTCACTAGCATTTGAATAAGGTAACAATTATCTCCATAAAGGAAAAAAGTACTTTCGCTTCTTCTTGAGAAATGCAGCTTTCCTATCATCCATCGTCACCGCAAATATGCTGCTAAAAAAATGCACAATCTCAATCAACATCAAACGGAATATGTAAGTTATATGAACAGTACATTGCCGGTATATTTCTACCGCTCTACCACTTTGTTTTCCATTTTGCCGATGTTTTCAATTTCCAAAGTAACCACGTCCCCGTCTTGCAAAAATTGCGGTGGATTCATGGCAAAACCGACCCCGTCAGGAGTTCCTGTTAAAATGATATCCCCCGGTTGTAATGTAATAAGATTCGTAATAAATTCCAGCAAATACGGAACGTCAAAAATCATTTTCCCTGTATTGGATTGTTGACGGAGCTCGCCGTTAACATAGGAACGAATCGCCAAATTGGAAAATTCGCCAACTTCATCCTTCGTTACCACCCATGGTCCAATCGGTGTTGTCCGGTCTAACGTTTTTCCTTGCAGCCATTGCTGGGTCCGCTTTTGCAAATCCCGGGCAGAGATATCATTTCCGATTGTAAATCCTAAAATATAATCTGCCGCTTCTTCCCGGCTAACCTTTGTCGCCTCTTTGCCAATAACGACAGCCAGTTCTACTTCATAATCCAGCTGTTCCGTTGCCGATGACTTCTCTATTTCGTCATCCGGTCCAATAAGCGCATTGCTAAACTTGGAAAAGAGAACTGGAAATTCCGGTACATCACTATCCATTTCGGCGGCGTGGTCCGCATAGTTTTTCCCAACACAAATAATTTTCCGCGGTTCTGGAATTGGCACGCCGAGCCGTACTTCTTCCCTATCTAATCCGGTAATGCCGGCATCCTTAGCGTAATCATAGGCTAGCTTCGCCTTTTCAAGCACAGTTTCACCAAGGGAGAAAAATAGATTCGGATCCGCCGGCATTTCGTGGGTAACCTTGGCAAAAGAAGCATCTTCATTTTGCGATTGCAGCCATTTTTGATAGGCATGTTGCACATCGATAACTTGGCCGTTTAAAATAAAACCGACACGGCTGCTGTTGGCAAAGTTACTAACGTAATAGTTTACAAGTTTCATCTATCTCCCATCCTTTCTCTATTAATACCATCATACTAGATAACGAGCTAATTTTACAAATATTATAAAAATGGATTCCTATTGTTCAATAAACCTTCAAATATTACAGGATTGTTCGTGCTATACTAGAAGTAAATGACAGCGATATTCAGGAGGTAAACTATGGTTAAAAAATTACTGTTCCCGATTTTACTTTCGATGATCCTTATACTTGCTGCCTGCGGCGGAGAGGAACAAACAGACGAAGACAGCCACGGTCATGACGGCCATTCTTCCGGTGAAGAAGAACTCGTTGCCATTGAAGTGGATTTCCAGGTTCCGGAAACCGCAAAAGTAAATGAAACGGTTGAACTAGTAGCGACTGTAACCTATGGCGATGAACTGGTAACCGATGCTGATGAAGTTACCTTTGAAATATGGGAACAAGGTGACGAAGAGAACAGCATCGAGATTGAAGCAACGAATAATGGAGACGGCACCTATTCTGCAGAAACAACCTTTGACAAAGCCGGCATTTTCGAAATGTATGCCCATACTACAGCAAGAGACATGCACACGATGCCGAAAGTATCGATCACGATTGAAGAATAATACACACGTTTAGTGTGTATTTTTTTTATTTAAGACCGATTGCAGGAACGGCTAAATTCATGTAATGTATGGAATAATAGTAAATTTTCGCTAAAGGAGTAAACCGAAAAATGACAAATGCCTCAGCAAAGACAATTTGGGAAGAATATAAACAGCTTCATCCGGATGCGCCTGATAATTATGTCGCATGGGCATTCGGAGATTCGAAGGAAATGGCGGACGAGCTGCTAGAGTTAGTATTAAACGGAACTAAAACCGCCACCGCCTCCAACTATTCGCTTTACGGAGAAGAAGACGAATTGCCTTACCCTGGTCTGCATAATATCCTGCTCGACGGCAATGGCGAAGCAAAAGCGATTGTTGTTACAACCGATGTAGATATTGTCCCCTTTGATGAAGTCACGGAAGAACATGCATATTTGGAAGGGGAAGGGGATCGCTCACTGGAATTTTGGCGCAAAAGCCATGAAGACTTTTTTACAAGGGAAATGGAAGAAGCAAATCTTACCTTCCATACGAAAATCCCGGTTGTTTGTGAAAGGTTTAAACTCGTGTATAAAAAATAGATTGCTAGCTATTCGATAATTTCAAACGTCTCCAATCTTTGTACACATCGTACAGGCTTACGGCAAATACAATCCAGAGAAAGATATTGTTCAGGCTAAGGCCTGATTGGGACTCGCCGCCGGCCAAGGTGAAAACTGCGATTAAAAACAAAATATAAAAATGAAAACATATAGCGTAAGCAACGTCGGAAAGACCGGCTTCTCGCGTTCTGCCAATAAATAACAAAAGAATAAACAATGCAAAATTTATTTTTTCAAGATGAAAATCGGGAAGTACGGTTCCCGGAAAATAATCATTGATTAACAGGAATGTATAAATAATAAAGGGAAAAAGATTCATTGCAACGTTCCAACCTATTTTTTTCATCGGCGGCATCTCTCCTTTGTTATAATTACAGTTTATATTATTTTATAACAAACACCATTAAAATTTTATAATTTTCAATAATTTAATTCAGGAATAGAAAGGATTGTATACATATGCATGATAAAAATATCGTCCTTATCGGTTTTATGGGAACCGGAAAAACGTCAGTCGGCAAAAAACTGGCAGCACGTCTCAACCGAGAATTCGTCGATATTGACGAGGTTATTGAAAAAGAATTCGGCATGCCGCCAACGGAAATTTTCAAAACTTATGGGGAAAAAACTTTCCGGCAAAAAGAAAAAGAAGTGATTGAAAGATATTGCCAGCATTCCGGAAAGGTGCTGTCTCTTGGCGGCGGGGCCTTCCTGCAGGAGGAAGTCAAGAAAATTACATTGGAGAAATGTTTCGTCATTTTTCTCGATATTTCTTGGGAAATATGGAAGGAACGAATTCCGCGTCTGATTAGTACAAGGCCAGTGCTGCAAGGGAAAACACTGGAAGAAACCGAAGAATTATTCCGTTTCAGACAAACGATTTACAACGACTATCATTTAAAAATCGATACGGACCGAAAGTCGGTAGATGAAGTAACCGAGGAAATTGTGCAAAAAATCCAGCTTTGAGAAAAAGGAGGTGCTCCGCTTTGGAGTCCCTCCTTTTCATTAGTTTTTCATTCTCGGGTCTAATGCATCCCGCAATCCATCACCAATTAAGTTAAATCCTAAAACGACAAGCATGATCGACAATCCCGGTGCCAGCAGCGTCCATGGGGCCAATTGGATGAATTCCCTTGAATCCGCTAGCATTTGCCCCCATTCCGGAGTTGGCGGCTGGGCTCCGAGACCGAGGAATCCGAGGGCTGCCGCTTCCAAAATTGCTGTACCGAAACTTAAAGTTGCCTGAACGATAATCGGCGCGACACTGTTCGGCAAAATATGATGGAGAATAACCCGGCCGCTTTTCATCCCTTGAGCTTTTGCCGCCATAATAAATTCCTCTTCCCGCAAACTAATCACCCGGGAACGGACGAGCCGCCCAAATATTGGAATATTGACGACGGCAATGGCGAGCAGCGCATTTTCCAATGATGGGCCAAGTATAGCCACAATGGCAATAGCAAGCAAAATACTCGGAAAGGCTAGCATAATGTCAAAAATCCGAGAAATGAGCATATCGATCCAGCGGCCAAAATAGCCGGCAAGAATACCGAGCAAGGAACCGAAAACGAGCGCACCTGTGACGGCGAAAAAGCCAACTTGCAGGGAGACCCTCGCTCCATAGGCAATTCGCGTGAAAATATCCCTTCCTAAATGATCTGCTCCGAGCAAATATTCTTCCGACGGCGGGTGCAGCCGGTCCGCCAAATTTTGCTGATCATAGGAATAAGAAGTGAACAATGGCGCAAAGATGGCAACGAGAATAAAAAATAATATAATCGCAAAGCCAATAATCGCGAGCCGGTTTTTCCGCAATTGTTTCCAACCATCACGCCAGGGAGAAACAGCTTCCGTTTCTTCTTCATCCATGACATTGTCGTCATTCGGGGGAAGGTTTTGTTCTTGTAATTGATTTTTCTTTTCTTCCAGTTTCATCCGTAACCCCCCTAATACTTAATCCTTGGATCAATTTTTTTGTACAGAATGTCAACAATGAGATTAATAATGACAAACATAAATGCAATGACGAGAATCCCGGATTGAATCACTGGATAATCCCGGAAGGAGATGGCTTCATATACATATCTGCCGATTCCCGGCCAGCTGAAAATCGTCTCCGTTAAAATAGCTCCCCCTAAGAGTACCCCCGTCTGCAGACCGATGACCGTTAAAACAGGAATAGTTGCATTCTTTAATGCGTGTTTGTAAATGACGAGGAATTGTCCTCCCCCTTTTGCCCGAACGGTACGGATGTAATCGGATTTCATCACTTCCAGCATGCTGGAACGGGTCATCCGGGCGATAATCGCCATCGGTATCGTCCCTAACGCAATGCTAGGCAAGACTAGATGTTTTAGAATCGTTATCGTCCGTTCAAAATCTAAATGGATGAGGGAGTCTAAGACGTAAAAGCCGGTTATCTCCGCTATCGGGTCCCTGCTGTCCTGTCTTCCATAGGCCGGAAGCCAGCCAAGTTCCTGGGCAAAAATCCACTGTTCCATAAGGGCCAGCCAGAAAACCGGCATCGATACACCAATCAGGGCAAATACCATGGCAAGAAAATCAAACCAGGAGTTTTGTTTCCATGCGCTGATAATTCCCGCATTGACCCCAATAATAACAGCAAAGAGCATGGCAAAAAAGGTTAATTCCATTGTTGCGGCGAGATGAGGCCAAATTTCCTGGGCAATTTCTCCCTTGGATTTTAATGACGTACCTAAATCCCCTTGCAATAATCCCATAATGTAATTTCCGTATTGGACATAGAGAGGTTCATTTAACCCCATACGTTCTTCCAAGTCGGCAATCGCCTGGGCTGGAGCCCCTTCCCCCAGGATGACTTTAGCAGGATTTCCGGGAATCAGATGGACGATGGAAAACGTAATCAGTGTCATTCCGAATAAGACAGGTATAAGCATCAGTAATCGTCGCATCACATAAGCAAACATGTACTCACCTCTATTCTTTATGCAACTGGCCTATGTAATGAAAGGAGGGGTAGCAGCATGTAACTGCTACCCCAGCCAATTAGTTCGCTAAATCAACTTCAGCTAAAGATTCACTTGTGGAAGGATGCGGCACGTAATTAATTACATTATCCGATATAGCCAATACAGGGGTAGAATGCACTAATGTTGCCATTGGCGAGTCATCGTTGATGATCTCCTGTGCTTGACTATATAAGTCGGCACGTTCATCCTGATCTACAGCCCGTTTAGCCCGGTCTAGCAGTTCGTCCACTTCTGGATTTTCATAGTATGTGTAGTTACTGCTGCCTTTGTTCGAACTATGAAGCAAGCTGCTCAAGAAATAGTCCGGATCCCCGTTTGTACCAGACCAGCCAAGGATAAACAATTCTGTCTCTCCATTTTGAGTCAGCTCTAAGTATGGAGCCCACTCATGGCTGGAAATCGTTACATTCACGCCAATTTCTGCCAAGTTATTTTGGACGATTTCGGCTACAGTTTGCGGATCTGGCATGTACGGTCTCGATGTTGGCGACATGACGAGCTCAATATCAAACCCGTCAGCTAATCCAGCTTCAGCTAATAATTCTTTTGCCTTTTCCGGATTATACTCATAATCCTCTACATCATCGTTATAGCCTAAGTAAACTGGCGGCAATGGGTTTTTCGATGTCGTTGCATATCCTGCGTATAACGCGTCGGCAATCGCTTGTTTATCGATTGCATAACGGATAGCCTGACGTACTTCTTTCTTGTCTAGCGGCGGTTTTTCGGTATTCATGCCGACATAACCGAAGTTGTTTTCAGCACGAGTCAATAATGTTAATCCATCTTCACCTTCAACTACTGCTGCATCGTCCGGATTCAAGTCATCCATAATATCCACTTCTCCGCTTCGGAGAGCAATTAATCTTGCAGATGGATCAGGAATGACTTGGAAAATAACTTTATCCAGTTTTGGCAATCCTTCTACACGGTAATCTTCAAACTTTTCCAGTACGATGGAATCGTTCTTTGTCCAGCTGACAAATTTAAACGGTCCGGTTCCTACTGGATGTTCACTAATATCTGGTCCATATTCCTCCAATGCTGCTGGAGAAGTAATTGCAAAATAGCTCATACCGAGGTTTTGCAAGAAAAATCCTAACGGCTGGCTTAACTTAAATTCAATTTCATAATCATTGATAACGTTAATTTCTTCGATGACATGGCCTTCGTCACCTTTATATCCGCCAAACATCGTTCCATACATGGAATATACAAAGCCATCATCGGCAAAAGCATATTCATGTTCTGGATCTGCCCAGCGTTCAAAGTTAATTTTTACTGCTTCGGCATTGAATGGGGTTCCGTCATGGAATGTTACCCCTTCTTCCAAATAGAAAGTATACGTTAATCCGTCATCGGATACTTCCCAGTCTTTTGCCAGCGCAGGTTTGAGCTCAAAGGATTCTTTATCAAATTCCAGCAATCCTTCTAATATTTGTTTCGTTACACGGGAAGACTCACCATCCGTTGTACTGCCCGGATCCAGACTTTCCGAGTCTCCGCCGCGGGCAAAGACGAGCACTTTCTCTCCGGAAGCGCTTTCTTCTGCCTCCTCACTGCTTTCTTCTGTACTTTCTTCAGTGCTTTCCGTTTCGTCGGATGCTCCTTCATCTGATTTTTGCCCTCCATCCCCGCTGCACGCTGCTAAAAAGAGCACGAAGGAGACGAGTAGCATGAGCAGCCAACTTGATTTGAGCTTCATTCATTTTCCCCCTTTAAGTTTAATATCTATTTCATTGCTTGTCATTGTAGAGATGACAAGCAACAAAATGATGATCTTCCACCGGAGCAAATTCCGGTCTTATTTCTTTACAAATATCCATTGCCAACGGACACCGGGTATGAAAGGCACAGCCTGTTGGAGGATTTTGCGGATTCGGCACATCCCCCTTAAGGATGATCCTTTCTTTTTTAATATCCGGGTCCGGTTCGGGAACCGCAGACAGGAGTGCTTTCGTATATGGATGTTTTGGGTCTTCGTAGAGCTTTTCCTTCGTTGTCAGTTCTACCATTCTGCCTAAATACATGACTCCTACCCGGTCGCTAATATGTTTTACCACGCTTAAATCGTGGGCAATAAAAATGTATGTGAGATGAAATTGTTCCCGTAGTTCTTCCATTAAATTGAGTATTTGCGCTTGTACCGATACGTCCAATGCGGATACCGGTTCATCGCAAATGATAAGCTTTGGATTGTTTGCCAAGGCTCGGGCAATGCCAATCCGCTGCCGTTGTCCCCCGCTGAACTGGTGGGGATATCTTGTCGCATGATACCCGTTTAAACCGACAACTTCCAATAATTCCCGCACCCGTTCTTTCCGCTC
Source organism: Compostibacillus humi (assembly GCF_014637175.1). Taxonomy (GTDB): domain Bacteria; phylum Bacillota; class Bacilli; order Bacillales; family Amphibacillaceae; genus Oceanobacillus; species Oceanobacillus humi. Next base: position 18,205 of record NZ_BMEV01000062.1, read on the forward strand.
CTTCGAATTTTTCATTCCGTGGACGAGGAGTGGTTCGCTAATAATTTTTTCTACAGTGTGCCGCGGGTTTAACGACGCATACGGGTCCTGAAAGATAATTTGCATATCTCTTCTTAATTTCCGCATTTCCCCTTTAGGCAGTTCGAGGATGTTGCGGTCTTCAAACTTCACTTCTCCGTCGGTTGGTTCAATAAGCCGCAAAATCGACTTCCCTGTCGTCGATTTGCCGCAGCCGGATTCTCCAACAATACCTAATATTTCTCCCGGCATAACGGAGAACGATACATCATCAACAGCCTTTACTTCACCGGTTTTTCTGCCAAAAACACCGCTGCGGATGGGGAAGTATTTCTTTAGTCCGTTAACTTCTAATAGTGGAGTTGACATCGCTCTCCACCCCGCTTTCCTTTTCTTCGTATAAAAAGCATCGGCTTTTACGGTTATTTCCTAGTGAAATTAGTTCTGGATCTGCTTGAAAACAGCGGTCAAAAGCAAATTCGCATCTTTTCGCAAACCGGCAACCAACCCGGCCAAGCTTCGGCTTCGGTACCGTGCCTGGGATGGAATATAGACGCTGCTGTTTTTCTCTCAGTTTCGGCAACGACTTAATCAGCCCTTGCGTATAAGGGTGTTTTGGATCCTTTAATATTTCTCTCGTCGATCCTTCTTCTACTACTTGTCCAGAGTACATAACTACTACTCTGTCACAAATTTCGGCAACAACACCTAAATCATGGGTGATTAATAAAATGGCTGTATTTTTTTCTTTATTCAGCTTGCGCATTAAGTCTAATATTTGCGCCTGTATCGTTACATCCAATGCGGTAGTAGGTTCGTCTGCAATCAATATTTCCGGATCCCCGGACATAGCCATCGCAATCATGACCCGCTGACGCATTCCGCCTGATAGCTGATGGGGATATTCATGGACGATAGATTCTGCCCGTGGAATGCCGACTTGTTTCAGCATGTCAATCGATCTTTGCAATGCTTCCTTTTTTGATATTTTTTGATGCAGGCGAAAAGCCTCACTCATTTGATTGCCGATGGTAAATAACGGATTTAGCGATGTCATTGGCTCCTGAAAAATCATCGAAATCTCTTTTCCGCGGATTTTCTTCATCCTTTTCTCTGAAGCCTTCGTTAAATCTTCTCCTTTAAAATTAATTTCGCCACCGACAATCTTCCCTGGGGGACTGGGAATAAGTCTCATGATGGATAACGATGTAACACTTTTACCGCAGCCGGATTCTCCTACGACACCTACAACTTCTCCTTTATGTATTTGGAGGTTAACTTTATCTACAGCCGGTATTTCTCCACTATCGGTAAAAAAGTGGGTGCTTAAATCTTTTAACTCTAGTACAGTCTCAGCCATAACTGTCCCCCTTTTTTGAATTGTATAGTTAAATTATAATATACAGAAAACTAAAATATTTATCAAGGAATAATTATATTCTCCTTTTTCGAACTATTTTGCTTAGGAAAAAAGTTATATTTTGATACCTATCACGAGAAAAAATTATGGAAACTAGCTTTCTTGAAGAATGATAGAAAAAGGGAAAAATAGTGGGAGCGGATATAAGATCCGATAGATGGGTCTTAAAGACTGACAAACAAAATAAATATGTATCCGGGAATTTAAATATTTTACAGAAACAAAAAAAACGAAAACTGCCAGGGAAGAGAATCTGAATCGTTGTGTTGCCATTTGCCTTAGGCATAAAAAGAAACAAGGGACAGAAAATTGTTTCTGTCCCTTGCTTTCCTTAAGTTTAATTGACGCGCCCAGGAGGATTCGAACCCCCGACAAACCTGGTACCGGAAACCTATCGAGCTTGTTTTTCCTCATTTTAAACCGATAATTATTACATGCTTATTAAATTATATATAAAACAGTCCAAAAGACACTTGACTTTTATATAGTATGAATTTTATAATTACTTTAATTTTTATAAAAAGAAGGATTTTATGAGACATATTAAATCAACTTTTATTCTTATGCTATCTTGTCTTACCATTGTTGGATTATTTCCACAGTTTTCTTATGCATCAGATAATAGCATTACACCTCAAGCGTGCCCTGAAGCTGGTTCGTATATTACTAGCTACAGGTCACACACTACATCAAAAAAGACAGAATTTACTCATTACGCAACTAACAACAGTAATTCTACTGATACCGTCACTAGAACTGTTTCTATTTCACATTCAGCTACTGTAAATATTGGCGGGGAAGCTTCATTCAAAGTATTAGCAAGTGGTGCCAAGATTTCTGCAAATGTTGGCTATGGGTTTAATGGTACAAAAAGTCTATCTACCACTTGGTCAATACCAAAAGGAAAATGGAAGTTAACGGCCGGAAGTTGTTGGGTGAAATCTACGGGTACAAGATACAAAGTTGTGCCACCTTGTAAAAACACAAACCCTACAACTGTTACAGCGAACTACACTTATGCTACTTGGTCAGATAAGGTTAAACAATAGTAAAATTCATTTATTATTGTACGTACATTAATTAGCGGGATTTCTCATTATATATCACTTTTCCTCCTTGTATTTTTGAGGTGAAAATTCCTATTATTTTTGGTCTTTCATAAAGTTCTAAAAAGGAGTAAATAATGCTAAAGTACATTTGGGGAACTATTTTAGTCCTATTCGTTTTAACAGCATGTCAATCAGACAACGAAAATGATAAACGAGATCAATCTTCAATTAAAAATATTGAGCAAGCAACAGTAGATCAGCCTAAAAGTGAATCAAAGGAACAAACAATATCATTGGAGAACAAGTTAATACCACCAAAATTCATTATTACGCGTTTTGAAATGAATTATATAGAAGATAAAAATGAACTTCTTTTCAAAATGAACTATGAATTTGATTCTGAGATATATGAGATATTAACCGAAGGTAATCAAGAGATTCACTTTATTCTTGAATACCCTGAAAACTTAGTGGATATTCTAATGCAATCACATAGTGATGTAATCATTGCGGAAAAACCATCAGATTATAACACAAAATATCAAGTTACTTTTGCTAAAGAAATAGAATTAACACAAGCTGAAGTGGCAAAGATTAAAAAAAATATCTCTGGTTTTAATTTATTAATTGCAGATAGTCAAAAAGATATTATTTCTCAATTTATTGATTTATATGGATTTAATCAATACGCCCCTGAAAAGTCAAATAACACATATTTAGATGAATAAAGACAAACCCCAATAAGCAAATAATAATAAAAATGGCAAGGGATTGGAATTCACCGAACCCTTGCCATTCTTGAATTTTAATGACGCGCCCAGGAGGATTCGAACCCCCGACAAACCTGGTACCGGAAACCAGTGCTCTATCCAGCTGAGCTATGGGCGCATATTCTTTTCTCAAGCACATAGAGTATTATAGCGTGTTTTTTTTAGATTGGCAAGTCTTTTTTTACATTAGTATGTGTCAAGTTTTTCTCGATGTTGTTTTTATCATGCTATTTCCAGCACTCTATTTTTGTACACTTTTTTCGGCTACCGCGCTGTCGCTTGCTGGCCTCGACGTTTTT
>NZ_BMEV01000063.1 GCF_014637175.1 Compostibacillus humi
GGAAGCCACCCGTCCTATTCAGTATAAAGGATTTTTTTATGGACAAACCACTAAATAATTGAACATTCTTAGTATTTTTTGTTTTTAGATTTAATTTATGCAATGCTAGTGAAGTGAATTGAATAAAATAATTGAGAGAGAGGGTGTTGATGAATCAATCCAACACCCTTTCTTTGCAAAATGGAAAAATATCGAACGTTCATCGTAAGAAATAAAAGGGATATTCGTGATGTTTTTTTGTGTATTCAGCTGGTGAGCTCTGCAACCAAGATGAAAATCCGAGAAAGGAAGTGATGGGATGGAAGATAAGGCAGCGGTAGATGCAAGGGAAATATTGGAAAAATATGACCGGGAAAGCAACTACCGGACGAAAATAGGCAAATGGGCATGGGTCGTGTCCTTTCTTGCTATATCATTAAGCGTATTCCATTTATATACGGGTTACTTCGGTACTCTTCCTTCGCAGCAGCAAGGTGCCGTTCACGTCGGAACTGCCCTCGGACTCATATTTTTACTTTTTCCCGCAAAAAAAGGGTGGCAAAAAAAGCAAAAAACCGTGCCTTGGTACGATGTAGTATTAGCCTTTATGGCGATGTACGTGTCGTATCACAAAATTATTTTCTTTGACCAGATTTTACAAAGTCGTATTTCCGGATATACTTTTTTTGACATTATCGTTGCTATTATCGGGGTTTTGCTATTATTGGAGGCAACCCGACGCACGGTAGGGATTCCGATTGTTGTTGTTGCCAGCATTGCGATTTTATATGCGATATTCGGAAATATTATGCCGTCCCAAATACTTTCGCATCCGGGTTTTTCTGTTGACCGGATAGCTACAGATTTATGGTTTAAGGAAAGCGGGGTATACGGAACTCCAGTTCAAATTTCCGCAAAATTTATTTTCCTCTTTTTATTCTTTGGCGTTGTGCTGATACATACGAAAATAGGAGAATTTTTCAATGACCTCGCTGTAGCTTTAACTGGAAGATTTACTGGAGGAACGGCGAAAACAGCTGTTGTAGCCAGTGCTTTACAAGGGATGGTATCGGGCAGCTCAGTCGGTAATACGGTGGCTTCCGGTTCCTTTACGATTCCGATGATGAAAAGGTCCGGATTTAAACCTGAATTTGCCGCCGCTACGGAAGCATCCGCATCGACCGGAGGACAAATTATGCCGCCGATAATGGGTGCAGCCGCTTTTATTATGATGGAATATTTAGGGGTTTCCTATGGTACGATTATGCTTGCCGCAGTTATCCCAGCAATGTTGTATTTTACCGGTATATTTATCGGCACCCACTTTGAAGCAAAACGATTAGGGATACTCGGTTTGCCTAAATCACAGCTGCAAAGCTTTACAACATTGCTTAAGAAAAATGGCTACATGCTATTGCCGCTTTTCGTGATTATCGGAACAATTATGGCAGGATTTACTCCGCAGCGGGCTGCACTTCTTGGGATTGTCACGGCATTTATCGTAAGTCTGTTTCGAAAAGATACAAGAATGAATTTCCGCCAAATCTTAAATGTGTTTGAGCAGGGAGCTAGAGTAGCGCTGCCGGTAATTGCTGCTGTAGGTACTGCAGGTATAATTGCTGGTGTCGTCAGTATTACAGGATTAGGTTCAAAATTTGCAGCAGGTGTAATTGCCTTATCGGGCGGATATTTAATCTTTGCTCTAATATTAACGATGCTTGCCTGTTTAGTATTAGGAATGGGTTTGCCGACAACAGCAAACTATGTTGTTACAGCGACCATAGCAGCACCTGTATTAATCAACGAATTTGGGGTTGCGGCTATTGCTGCTCATATGTTTGTGTTCTATTTTGGTATTGCCGCTGATATTACCCCGCCAGTTTGTCTTGCGGCTTATGCCGGTGCAGGGATAGCGAGGGCAAATCCGTTTAAGTCGGGTGTAACTGCCGTGAAGCTCGCCATTGCAGCATATTTAATTCCGTATATTTTTATATACAATCCGATTCTTGTAATGGTTGATGTCACACCAGCAAACTTAACTATCGCAATCGTTACAGCGTTGATTGGAATGATGGCGATAAGCAGTTCGGTAATTGGCTATTTTGTGCGTAATTCGAATATAATTGAACGCCTGATAATGTTTGTAGGCGGGTTATTGCTTATTATTCCGGACATTTTGATGAGTTCCGTCGGCCTTGCTGTCGTTCTTGCTGTTTGGTTTATCCAAAAGCAGCGGAAAGATGACGATGGAAAAATGGAAGTTACGGCATAAAGAAAAATCATCTTCACCGGCTAAAGGGTGAAGATGATTTTTTATATTTCCTGCAAAACCGGCTGAAATTGAGCTGATCTTTGCAGCCAGCATTGGAGCCGCTCCTTCATACAGGATGTAAACCGTTCTTCCACGCTTGGCCTTAATGTAACAAAAATTCCAACTTCCGTATGGAACAAATCATTGTCCTGAATATTTGGATGGACACAAATGACGTCCTTCACCTCATTGAAATATTCCTTTCGGACCGGGCAATAGTATTTGATCATGTGATACTGATTAAGCTGTTCCATTTCTGGTGTAAAAGAAGTCTCTGAATAAAAATTGTTTAATGGCCGGTATTTAATTTCCAAAATAACCGATGATTGATACAAATGTGCATCGGAAGTCTGGTCATATTGATATAAATCTACTCGGATATCCGGTCTGCGTTTCGAAGACCGACTGAAGAAATAGTTTCCTGTCTGAATCGCTTCTTGAGCACCGTACTTGACTTCCTCGTCATAGGTAACGACGATTTTCAAATTGTCCCGTATGAAGACCACATTGGAAAAAGGGTGAATCGCATCATTAGAAACGCTTTCCAAATCCGTTATCCTAAAATCCAGCAGTTCAAATATATCAATCAGCTTAAAAAAAGTGTAATATTCATAAAGCTTGGATGTAGGATGAAGAATATGGTCTTCGTTCTTCTCTGCCTGCTTTTGACGATTTATTTTTTGAAGTTCATGAAATTGCCGGAGATAACGGTTAAACAGGACGTAATTTCTGTCAGCAATAGTCCCGCTCCGTTTTAAAGCAGCTGCTTTTATTTGTACCCAAAACGGATTGTGCATCAGCTGGCTCAAGTAATTTAGCGCAAACTCGGTTTGACGAACTTTTTCAAGCAATTCTCGGCTTTGTATTTTCCTTTCGAAAGATATGTTATTTTGTTCATTTTGCTCTATTCCCCTTTGAAAAGACTGGTAGGGAAGGGGGTAACTTCGTTTGAGCTGCTGCTGTTCGAAAGGCACTATTTTTTCGCATATTATCGTTTTCAGTTTTTGTACTTCCTGCTTCAATTCCCTCAGCAGCTCCAGGGAACAATATTTCACGTATCCGTTTTCCGGCGAGTCAAAGGATGGTATTTTTTTTCGGTTGAAAAATTTTGTTCCACCAAATTTTGCTCCCTTCGGCGAGTTTCTTAATCGGATGCTTCGGATATCTGTATGTTTTGGAGTATTCTCCATAACGTAAATATTTTTATAGGTACTAATGTGATTCCTTTCAATTAATTGTAATGCGTTTATTAATTGTTTGGAGCGGGAAAGGAACCAGTCGACCATTTGCGTATCCGTTTTCCGTAAATCCTGAACGGGAGACTCGTACCATTGCTTCCTTTCGCTTGTATAGTTTCTCGTAATTCCTTGCAGTTTTTCTTCCAGATATTGATGCATGATAGAAAATTCGGAGTCGGATATATTTTTTGGCTCGATCCGAATTAATCCATAATAGTTTTCGTTTGCTATCATTACCGAGTAAATAAGCAGTCCTGGTGTCCATGGAAATTGCTGTTTTGAATTATACGCATACAAGGAAAAGGCGCTTCTTGAATAGGGGCCGATTTTAATTGTTTCTTTAAAATCAGGCAAATCAAGAAGGACAGGCGAATCTTCAACCTCAACGATTAAGGAGATTTCCTGATTTTCCGTTATGCTGACCGCTGTTTCCATGAGAGCGTCGGCCTGTTTAGTTTTGCTAAGCTTTCGGATTTCAATTTGCTGATATTGTGTTTGGAAGTACATCAATATGTGCATCCGGTCCAAAGATATACATGCATCAGTTTGCAAAACCATAAATATTCATCTCTTTTGCTTTGTTTTTTAATGTTTGAATCGATTCATTAAAATCACTTGTGCGTTTGCCGGCAGCGGATTGAAACAGGTCTGTCAGTAATCCGTTATGATATTCATTATTTTCATCATAATATCCGACTAATTTTTCTAAAAAGGTGTCAATCCCTTTTATTTTTGTTAATATCCGCTGGTTAATTTGCAAATCGAAGGCTTTTTTTCGGCTGATGAGAGGCTTTTCGCCATACATCGGAATATTGAACATATATTCGGCAATGGACAAGGCAGTCCGGAAAGAAACCCCTTTCTGCGGATCTTGCTCATGAATAATACGGTGGATTTCATCCAATATATATATTTCGTCGTCTGTAAATAAATGCAGACCGATATCTTTCTGGTACATCCATGTTTGCCGCATCATTTCCGTTGTAACCGGCAATTTTTCATAGCGGCCATCGTCAGCTTGAATCGGATGACGGTAAAAATCGATGGCATCGGAAAAATTTGCTTTTTGTGGCACGATGATATTAATCCGATCCAGCAACCGGTCGGAGAAAGATTTTGTTGTTTCGTCAAAATTTGCCGTTCCGATAAAGATGAGATTGTCATTCAGCTTAATTTTTGGTTTATATTTGCCGTTAAATACTTGTATCCCTTCATTAAACAAGGAAAGCTCCCGCTCATCGTTTACTTCCAGCAAAGACAGAAAAGGGCTGAACCAATGCTCCACTTGAGACAGATTCATTTCGTCAAAAATGACCATATACAATTGCTCAGGGTGTGCTTCAGCTTCCAGCAACAAACTGACTAAACCTGTATCGCTTTCATGGTATAAGCCGGTTTGCGGGTTTAAATAGCCTAAAATATCGGCAGGCTCCTGATAGGAGGGAGTAATCGGGATAAAAAGACAGTTCTCTTTCGGAAGCTCTAATGCCTTTGCGTATGCTTTTGCCAGCTGTGTTTTTCCTGTGCCTGACATTCCGCCTAAAATCGTAATGGAATTTGTTTTTACGCTCAGATGAAAATTGAGCAAAGTTTCGTCCGTATGGAAGATACGGAAATCTTTCTGGATCGTATATTTCAGCTTCTCCAGAAAACGAAGCTCTGATTGATAAGCATCGTCCGGCAGCACTTTCAATCCGCTTGTTGTCTTCCCTGTTTTTTCTCTCATTTCTTCATTTCCGATGACTACCTCGGTCTCGATTTCATCATTTAGAACGGCACCTTCATTTTCCACCTTCTGCCAGAGGTAATCATAATTTTTCGCACTGACAAAATACAAATAATCATCATACATTACATCCAAATACTGGCTTTTTTCTTCTGGTGACAGTTGAATATATTTTACTTCGGATAATTCTTTCTGAAAATAGGTCGTCGGATTGCTTTTACATTCCAGATCTACCCGATATAGATAGTCGTCATAAATGATTAATTCGGGAGCCGGAGTTAGGATGTCCGGGTAGTAATCTAAGCCAATTGGCCGCCGGTTGCCAACAAGTTTGTCAGCTAAATCTTTATTGTCTTCGGATAATTTTAATTTTGGGCCAGGGAGCAAGTAATACTGTTGTTCCGGTTGAATAGGTTCGATGTCTTTCATATCAACGTAAATAAACTCATCTTTTGGATCAAGCTGGAAAATGATGAGTCGATTTTCTAACAGATTTTTCACTTTCGGCTTTAAATCTACGTAATGTTCCCTTTCCATAAAAATATCGTACTGTTCCAGCAGTCGGATATTGTAGTAACTGTTCGTATTGCCGGTAAAGATTTTGTTTTGATATTCAAAATGCTCTTCAATCTCTCCGGGTATTTCTGACAAACATTTAATATAAAAAGTAATTTTATTTCCGTATTCGGAAATGGTAATTGGGCTCTCAATGAAGGTTAAGGACAGTTCATCCGGAGAGGCAAGCCTGCCGACAAACACCATGTTTTTCAGCTGATTTTTTTGTTCAACGGTTAGTTTTTTCGTAAGTTTCATAAGTATTTTCCCCTTCTATTAAATAGATGATTTTTTTAACTACATTGGTAATTGAACCGTTAATTAATTTGGAGAATCCGGAATATGTTTTTAACTTTTCTGCAATTTCCATTTTCTTTGCAGTGGATAATTGATGTCCGTCAACAAAAAGATATGTATCAGAGTCAAATTGTTGGATAGCTGATCCAAGCATTTCTAAGTTTTTTAGTTTTCTAGTATCGATAAAATTTCTAAATTCTTCCGGCCGGCTAGTAAAGAGGATAAAAGGTTCCGTCTCTGGTAAAAGCAAGAAATCCGGTTCTTGTTGGAGCCGCTCAATTTCCTGGGTTGCCTGATGGAGTTTACTGTCCAATTTCGTTTTATTGTCCATTAAACTTTGGATTGCTTTTTCTTTTTCTTCCAATTCATTTATTAGTTGTTTTGTCGTTCTTTTTTCATCTTGCAATTGCTTTGCCGTTTTCTCCGCCTGCTTCTGCAGCTGTTTTACCTCTTTTTGCAGTTCTTTTGTTTCAGTCTGAAAATGATTGGCTAACTCGAGTAACGCTAAACGGTAAAAAGCCAGCTCTTCTTCTGGCGTGAAAGCATCATCTTTTAGTTCTTCTTGATGCAGCAAAACATGCATTGCAGGCAGTAAATCAATCTGATAATCTTTCAGAAAATAGGAATGATAGCTTTCCAAGTTAAATTTTTCCCGGGAAATAGGCAGAACTTCCTTTTTTAGTTCATCTATTAAATGGGGGAACCTGTTTGGAAGCTGCTCCAGCGTGTCGATTAAAGAGTACTCCACAACGTTCTCTAACAATGGCAAATCTTGTTCCCTATTTTGAATCATTAGCTTCCGTAACTCCATATAATGGTTCGGGCTGTTCATGCTGACTAGGGCAATGATTTGTGAATGGGATATTTCATTATTTGCTGCGATTTTTTTAAGCAGTTCCTTGCTTTCCAAATCATCAAAGTCCTTTGAATAGGGCAATGTAAATATTTTTAAAAACTCCCTTATATCAGGGAGCTGCATCATTTTTTTCGTCAGCTGATTTTTTAATAATTTTGGCGGTGCTTTTTGAAAGTTTTTATTAAATCCGGGTATTCTAATATGTAATGCTTTAATAAGCTCAATGACCTCGTCGGTTTTCAGAGCCGAAAGGAAATCATCTTTCACCGTGTCTTGTATGGAAAACCAGTTGTCGGTATACGTTTTATCTTCCAAAAGTACCACTCCTTTTGTCGTAAAATGTTTGTCGTTTCATTATATCATTAAAATACGGTAAAGAAACGGGTACGCCAGGCAAAAAAATTAATATTTCAGGCTGTCCGGCTATTGATTTTGGGCAGTGAAAATGTCTATTATATAAGAATAATAGTGTGCACTATGAGGAGGAATTTTGTCAGTGAACGTACTTGCAGAAAAATTGAACAAGGATATTGAAAAAGAACATCCTTTTATTTTGGAAATGCTATCCGATATCGGCAAAGAATTATATTATCCAAAGGGGATATTAAGCCAAAGTGCTGAAGCAAATAAGCAAGCATTGCCACGGTTTAATGCAACGGTCGGAATCGCCACCGAATCCGGCGGACCGATGTATTTTGACCATATTCAGGAACATTTCTCCGGATATGCTCCGAAAGATATTTATCCTTATGCTCCGCCTTCAGGAAAACAGCCATTAAGGGAAGCTTGGAAGGAAAAAATTTTGCAAGATAATCCATCGTTAAAGGATAAAAAATTTGTCCTTCCGATTGTGACAAATGCGCTAACCCATGGGTTAAGTATTGCGGCAGATTTATTTGTCGATAAAGGGGATACTGTTGTAGTACCGAATAAATTTTGGGGCAATTATAATTTAACTTTCGGTTTGCGAAGGAAGGGCAATATTGTGACGTTCGATCTGTTTAATGAACAGAATAAGTTCAACACGGATGGGTTAAAGGAGGCTATTTTTCAGGCGCCGGGTCAGAAGACGATTGTAGTATTGAATTTTCCTAATAATCCGACAGGGTACACACCGACAGAAGAGGAAGCTGAAACGATTATTGCTGTTCTTAAGGAAGCTGCCGAAGAAAACCGGAATTTAGTTGTATTGCTGGATGACGCCTATTTTGGTCTCTTTTATGAAGACTCCCTGAAAGAATCCATATTTGGCAAATTAATCGGATTAGATCCGCGCATTTTGCCTGTGAAAATTGACGGCGCAACGAAGGAAAATTATGTTTGGGGCTTGCGCGTTGGCTTCATTACCTATGGTGTGGAAGATGAACTTGCTGCCCATGCATTGGAACAGAAAACGATGGGATTAATTCGCGGAACAATTTCCAGCGGTCCCCATTTATCCCAAACCGTTATTCTTCAGTCTTTAAAGTCTGACCGGTTCGCTGAGGAAAAACAGCAAAAGTGGAATATTATGAAGGCAAGATACGAAAAAATGAAAGCTGTTATTTATGATGAAAAATATAAGGACGCATGGGAACCTTATCCTTTCAATTCTGGTTACTTTATGTGTATAAAATTGCGGCACGTTAACGCAGAGACGCTGCGAGTCCATTTATTAAACAAATACGAGGTAGGCACTATTGCCGTAAATGAAACGGATCTTCGCATCGCCTTCTCCAGTGTGGAAAAGGAAGATATTGAAGAATTAATCGAGCGTATCTATAACGGCGTAAGCGACTTAACTTAACATGGTGTCTGGCTGCCAAAAGACCTGCATAACTGGTATCGGCAAGGGTAAACTACTATACGAACGGTCAATTCGCAAGGAGGTTATGCAGTGTCTGAAGAAAATAAAAACCGAAACAAAGATAAGGGGAAACAGCGGAACGTTCGCAAATATGATACAGAACCAAAAAGGGATGTGGAATTTTCCGAGGAAAGTGAGTTTTTAAATTTAGATAACAAGAAAAATAAAAGAAAAAGATAAAAAACTCCTCCAAATTGGGGCTCCGTCTGACCGCCGGTTTGGAGGAGTCTCTTATATTGAAGAAGCTAATGCCTCCTATCCGATTCTACCCATTTTTTTAACCATCGGCAAAATGCACCTGATTTCTCCCGTTTTCCTTCGATTTGTACAAGCATTGATCTGCTCTGTCGATGGCTTCCATAAGCCGGGATGGATCGTTAATAGGCGAAACTCCGAGAGAAATAGTTAAACGGATTTTACTCCTTTTGACTTTTGCACATTTTGATTCTTTAATGAAAAAATACGTTTTTTCTACTTCTTCGCGGAAATGGGAAACGATTGAGGAAATATGCCGCCTAGAGCCCGCAGCAATGTAAAAAATAAATTCTTCCCCGCCATATCTCCCGATTATAATTTCCGCTTCGTGAAAATGTGCTTTTACTTCTCTGAATATAGAGGATAATCTTTTTAATATTTCATCTCCATTCAGGTGGCCGTACGTATCGTTAATTTGTTTGAAATGATCAATATCCGCCATTACGATGTATGAATAACGGTATTTCGGTTTTTTCCCTTCAATTTTTTTTAGAAAAGTACGGATATTGTAGAAACCGGTTAACGGATCCCGTTCTGCATAATATTGCAGCTGCTTTATCAATAAATCCTCCTTGATTGCATGGCGGATAAAAAAGTTTAACGTATAGCCGGCAAATAAAAAGGACCCGTATCGGTATGGGAAAATATGCAAAAAAACATCAAACCCGTTAGGCACGAAAAAGATAATCGGCACGTCGGAAATGAGCCACCCGCAAGTAATTAGGAAGAACAATGATTTGGAATTTTCCGGCTGAAATTTCTCTTTACAGACATACCTCACCATTAAGGCGAATAAGACCGGGAGTGCCATACCGAAAATGATTCCTGGTACCATGCCAACCCCGCCCATCAGAAACCGCCAAAAAGCGGTAATCATTAATGCGGGAATTGCCAGTTTGTACCCCCAGCGAATTGTTAAAAATAATAGGGGGATCATGCGCAAATCGACCCAGAAACCATGAAAGGTTATAGGCAAATAGAATAATAGAATGACCGAGACGGAAACTAAAGCAACCATCCCTGCGGATATTGCCAATTTTGGCCATTTATCTCTTTTATTCATTAATTTTTCCACGAATAAATGGAGCAATATAATGATGGCCAAGTTAGACAAAATAGACTGTATGATAATTGTAATCACCTATTCTCGTTCTGTTGTATAATGGAATGGAGTCTGAGGGGATTATCGTCGTTGCATCTGCTTGTTAAACTATTAACATACTACATTGTATAAAATATTTGGCTGATATATAATAGGGTTTTCCCCTGATTATGACGAGGGGAAAACCCTGATGAATAAAGAAGAAGTATGCATTTAATAGATTTTATCACCGTTAAAAATGGAGTTCTTTACGATGACATAATCTGCTTTGCGAATGGCGTCAAGCGTGTTGCCGCCGGCATAGGAGATGGAAGATTGAAGGTCCTGTTCCATTTCTATTAACGTATCTTTAAGGGAGCCTTTGAATTCCACGTACATTTTCTTGCCTTCGATATTGCGTCTTTCACCTTTTTGGTATTCTGAAGCAGAACCAAAATATTCTTTATATAATTTGCCGTCTTTTTCGATCGTCTCACCTGGTGATTCTTCATGTCCGGCAAATAAGGATCCAATCATCACCATGCTCGCTCCGAAGCGAATGGATTTAGCGATATCGCCGTGGGTACGAATGCCGCCGTCGGCAATAATCGGCTTGCTTGCTGCTTTGGCACACCAGTGGACAGCTGCCAATTGCCAGCCGCCTGTACCAAATCCGGTTTTAATTTTTGTTATACAAACTTTTCCTGGGCCGATTCCTACTTTGGTTGCATCGGCACCGGCATTCTCTAATTCTCTTACCGCTTCCGGCGTACCGACATTTCCTGCAATGACGAAGCTTTCCGGCAAATGTTTTTTAATATGTTTAATCATATTGATAACCCGGTTGGAGTGTCCGTGGGCGATGTCAATTGTAATATATTCCGGAGTTAATTGTTCGGATTTCAGCTCTTCGATAAAAGCAAATTCTTCTTCCTTCACGCCGACGCTAATGGAAGCATATAAGTTGCGTTTTTGCATATCTTTCACAAAGTCAATTCTCTTTTCCGGCTGGAACCGGTGCATAATGTAAAAGTAGCCATTTTCCGCGAGAAAGAGGGCGATTTTTTCATCGATAATTGTCTGCATATTGGCAGGAACAACTGGTAGCTTAAATTTCCGGCTGCCAAAAGTTACGGTAGTGTCACATTCCGACCGGCTGTCTACGATACATTTTGCGGGAATTAACTGTACATCTTCGTAATCGAATACATTTTCCATGAAACTCACCTCAAAACACGAATGATTTAACTATATTGCATCAATAATGTTCGCCATATGCTACTATACATGAATTCGTTTTTGCTGTAAAGTTTTCTGCCGAATGTTTTTGGATAAAAGATTTATAACGTTCGGAAATAGCACTTATATAAGAACGAAGAAGAAATAGGGAACAGGAGCTGGTAACATGCTTTTGGAAAATAAGAACATTGTCATTACCGGGGCATCTTCCGGCATCGGAGAACAGGTGGCAAAGAAAGCTGCTAGTTTCGGGGCGCGGCCGATCTTAATCGCCCGTTCAATTAATAAGATGAAAAAAATTGCGGAGGATATATATGAAGAAAGCGGAATTAATGCGCCATATTACTCTTGCGATATCGGGAAACGAGATGAGGTGGAACGAACTTTTCAGCAAATTTTGCGAGAGAATGAACACATTGACGTTTTAGTGAATAACGCCGGATACGGAATATTTGAGGAGTTTTCTGACGCTTCAATTGAAAATATTGAAGGGATGTTTCAAGTTAATGTCATCGGCTTAATGGCGTGCACGAAAGCAGTGCTGCCCATGATGACGGAACAAAACCGGGGTCACATTATTAATATTGCATCACAAGCAGGGAAAATCGCCACGCCAAAGTCGAGCGTTTATTCCGCGACAAAACATGCCGTGCTTGGATTTTCCAATAGTTTGCGGATGGAGCTGAAACATACAAATATCGCCGTTTCCACAGTAAATCCAGGTCCGGTCCAAACAAATTTTTTCCATAGGGCGGACAAGTCAGGAAGTTACGTAAAAAATGTGGAGAAGTTTCTGCTTTCACCGGATAAAGTTGCGAGCCGAATTATTCAATTGATGCTTAAACCAAAAAGAGAAGTGAACATGCCATATTGGATGGATATCGGAAGCAAATTGTACGTTCTTTTTCCGGCTGCAGCTGAAAAGATAGCCGGGAAATTACTCGACAGAAAATAGGAAAACCCGTGCCCGCCTCGACATAAGATGATATAATGTGACATTAATCATTGTTTTTCCCGACAGATTATATTATCATTTATTCAGGTATCATATGTTTAGCATCTCACAAATTAATAATGTGGATATTGATGAGACTACGGAAAGAAAAGGAGATACACGGTGAAAATAGGAATTGACAAAATTGGTTTTTTTACACCCCATTTATATGTAGACATGGAGAAACTAGCAGAGGCCAGGAATATTGATCCGGCAAAATTTACGATTGGGATCGGACAAAGCCAAATGGCTGTTCCGCCGATTACTCAAGATACGGTAACGATGGCAGCAAATGCTGCGTTGCAAATATTGGACGAAGACGATAAACAATCTGTTGATTTCGTTATTTTCGGCACGGAAACAGGTGTGGACCATTCCAAATCAGCTGCAGTGTATGTCCACGGGCTCCTTGGAATTCAGCCGCAGGCCCGTTCTATCGAAGTGAAGCAAGCATGTTTTGGCGCTACAGCCGCAATTCAAATGGCAAAAGGCTATATCGCCCTTCATCCGGAAAGCAAAGTATTAGTATTGGCATCGGATATTGCCCGTTATGGTCTGAACACGGCTGGTGAGTCGACCCAAGGCGCCGGTGCGGTCGCCATGCTTATTAGCGCCAACCCAAGAATACTTGTCCTTGAAGATGATAACAGCATGTTAACTGACGATATTATGGATTTTTGGCGCCCTATATATTCGGACAAAGCTTTTGTTGATGGAAAATATTCCAATGAACAATATATTTTATTCTTTACGAAAGTGTGGCAAGCTTATAAAGAAAAAACAGGCTTGGATTTTTCGGATTTTGAAGCAATATGTTTCCATTTGCCGTACACGAAGATGGGCAAAAAAGCGTTAATGGCGGTATTGGACGATGCAGCCGAAGAAGATGCAAGCCGTTTAATGGATAATTATCAGGTAAGCACAACGTATAACCGCAATGTTGGCAACATTTATACCGGATCATTATATTTAAGTCTGCTTTCGTTATTAGAACAGAAGGAAGATTTAGAGGCAGGTTCAAGAATCGGCTTATTCAGCTACGGATCTGGTGCCGTCGGCGAATTCTTTACCGGCATTTTGGAAGCAGGTTTTCAAAATCACCTATTCCGGGATGAACATGAAAAGCAATTCGCAGCACGGAAGGAAATTTCCGTCGATGAATATGAGAAAATTTTTGAAGAACAATTGCCGACAGACGGTTCTAAGGTGGAGTTCGATATTGATGAGGATCCGGCTGTGATTTGTCTCGCTGGAGTAGAAGGGCATTCCCGAAAATACGTAAACAAACAGACCGTTTAATGATTTAGCCGGAAAGGATACTGTTCCTTTCCGGCTTATTAAATGCCAGAAAACGAGAGCATTTTAAATGATAATGTTTTTCTCTACCATTTTTATCAAACTTAGACTATAATAGGCGTTGACAACAAAATAAACGAAACCCACAAGGGGAGCTTATTGCTGAGAGTGAACATTTTTGTTCAGACCCTTTGAACCTGTAAGATAATGCTTGCGCAGGGATGTGGTAAAGAGCAGTCTGACTGTGTCAGATTGTCTGTTTGCGCATGTCTCCCTTGGTGTTTCGTTTAGGAAAAGGGGAGATTTTTTTATGAAAAAGATTGGTTTAATTGCTTTGATTGAAGCGGCTTTTTTTGCAGCAATGGCGCTTGTATTAGACTTGCTGCCTTCTTTGCAGCTGTCCCCATCGATTTCCATTTCTTTTGCGATGGTGCCGATTTTTATTATCGCCTTTCGCTGGGGATTTAAAGTCAGCTTCATTTCCGGATTTTTATGGGGCTTGCTTCAAATTGTAACAGGGGATGCTGCCGGGTCCATATTGCATCCGCTGCAAGGCTTTCTTGAATATTTTGTAGCCTTTGCCTTTATCGGTTTTGCCGGGCTGTTTTATCAGCCGATACATTCTGCAATAAAAGAGCAAAAGAAATTGCTGCTTTCCGTTTGGATTATTGTTGCCGTATTTGTCGGAAGCCTTGCCCGCTATTTCTGGCATTTCCTTGCCGGGTTTATCTTTTGGGGACATTATGCTCCGGAAGGCGTGAATGCGGTACTGTTTTCCCTCGTCGCTAATGGGACGACGATGTTAGGCGCCTTCGTGTTATGTTCGGTAGTGCTCGTATTTTTAGTGGGTACAGCTCCGAGACTTATTCGGCGAAGCGATTCCGCTTATCCGTCGGCAAACAAGAAAGCATCGTAGCTGTAAGAAAGGGTATCCTATTACAAGGGATGCCCTTTTAATGATTTTGGAAGAAAAGGAGAAAAACCGTTGAAGATTTCGATTGAATGGGTTTATCGTACGAAAAACGGGACAGAAGCTGTCTTTCATTCGGAGGAAATGTCGCCTGAAATGGCGGTAAGCCTGGCGGAAGATATGGAAAAGACCGGACGGACAAAAAGGATATCTTTTTTTGATATTTCAGGGACCTCTTGGACGTTGAAGGAATTAAAAAAATACTTGAAGGAAATCGAAACGGAACCCCATCATATTACTGTCTACTTTGACGGGGGTTTTGATCGCGCGTCAAAAAAAGCAGGACTCGGATGTGTCGTTTATTATAAACAAAATTCCGGTTAAGAAAAAATGCCCTTGTAGAGCAGCTGGAAAATAATAATGAAGCAGAATATGCAGCATTATCCCTTTGTCTGCAAGAATTAGATTTATTAGGGGTCCGCCATATGCCTGTCGTTTTTTGCGGCGATGCCCAAGTGGTCATAAATCAGCTAACCGGAGAATGGCCTTGTTATGAAGAGGAGCTTGCCAAATGGATGGATCGGATTGAATCAAAGCTTGAAAAAATGGGAATCCAGCCAGAGTTCGTGCTGAAAACCCGCAATGATAATAAAGAGGCAGACCAGCTTGCATCCCAAGCGTTGCGGGGAATTGAACTAACGAGTACGATAGAGACGGATTGATGCAGAAGAAAAAACGAGGCAGGTAGATTACTGCCTCGTTTTCCTTTATACAGTCTGTATCTTTTGCATGTTGGAATCGGTTACATTTTCTTCATATTCAATGCTGAATCCTGTCCATGCATAAATGATGGCAAATATTGGGCTTAGTAAACAAAGGAAAGCAAAAGGCGCATACGCTAAGGCGCTTACACCAAGGGTTGCATACATAAAGGCTCCGCAAGTATTCCATGGAACAAGGGGGGAGGTCATTGTACCAGCATCTTCCACGGTACGGGAAAGATTTTTTAATTTCAGTCCCCGTTTTTTATACTCTTCAGCATACATGCGGGCAGGAATAATAATCGATAAATATTGGTCACACCCGATAATATTGGAAGCAATGGAAGTTCCGACGGTAGTCGTAATTAAACTGCCTGTTGATTTCGCCAATTTCATCAAACTCTCTACGATAACACGGAAAAAACCTGCAGTTTCAAGAATACCGCCAAAACTCATAGCAATCAAAATTAAGGAAATCGTCCACATCATCGCTTCAATTCCGCCATTGTTCAACAGGCTGTCTAAAATCTCAATGCCGGTCGATGCACTGTATCCATAATGCATCGCTGTAATTGCATCACTTAAACTTAGTCCTTGAGCAGTAATCGCTGCGACGACACCAAGAATCGACCCGATGGCAAGGGCAGGCATCGACGGCACTTTCATTACCATCATGGCGATGACGATGGCAGGAACAATCAGAAGCCATGGGGTAATGTTGTATAGCTCAGCAAGATTTTCCTGCAGCATGACAACTTGACTAATGTTTGTTCCTTCCCCTTGAAAGAAGAAGCCGATGATTAAATAAAGAATTAACGAAATGATTAGCGCCGGAACTGTTGTATAAAGCATATGTTTTATATGTTCAAACAATTCGGACCCGGCAACACCAGGAGCCAAGTTTGTCGTTTCCGACAGGGGAGAAATTTTATCGCCGAAATATACACCAGATATTACTGCGCCGGCTACCATGGCGGAATTTACCCCTAACCCTTCACCGACTCCCATTAAGGCAATACCGATTGTTCCTGCAGCGGTCCAGGCATTGCCGGAAGCAATGGAAACGATGCAGCAGATTAAACAGGCAGCAAAGAGAAAAATTCCCGGTGACAAAATTTCAAGTCCATAATAGATCATCGTCGGTACAATTCCGCCAGCAAGCCACGTCCCGATTATCATCCCGATGATGACTAGGATTAACACTGCCTGCATCGACAACGTAACCCCTTTAATAATTCCTTTCTCTAATGATTTCCAGGAATGGCCTAACGATAATGCGGTAATGACTGCAACTACAGCACTCAGAAATAATGGGATGTGCGGATCTGCCTCAAGAAAGCCAATGCCGATAACGAGAGAAATTATCATAAACAAAATCGGGATTAAAGCTACGAACAGAGACGGCTTTCTGACTTCATTTGCTTTCATAGTTTTCCTCCTTCATTATATAAATTTTCAATTATTTTTATTGCAAAAAATATGCCAAAAATTTAGTAAATTCCATCATCTTATGATAGAATAAAAAGAAGAGCTGAATTAGGGCCGGATTAACATTTCCGGGAATGGTGTCCTTTTCCGGCGGCCTCACATTCTATGTAAGGCTGTAAAAACGTAAAATCATTACTATGCAAAGCTGCATAATATATGTTTTTTGGAATGAATGGTATGAATTATCGAAATGAGGGATAGTATGTACTCCGCTATGAAAGAGAGAGTGAAACCGTTTAAAATATTATCGGAAGAGGCTTTTCCTGTAGCTCTGGCAGAATTGGAGGATAATTTTCACGTTTTTATCCAAAGGGACGGACGAATTGCCGGGTATATTTCCCTGAAAGATATCGCTCGGCGGAACAATATCCTGACATGGGAAAGTGCGTTATCCGTTATGAGACCGATAGAAGGACTTGAGGTTTTTAAAATAAACCAGCCGGTCACCCTTCCATTTCTTTTTCAAATGCTCGGAGAAGCAATTGTCATCATTCAGGATGAAGATGGCCAATGGCTCGGGTATATGGAAAGGGAAGAGATGCTGGTCCAGCTATTCCGGAAAGAGAATCAAAATATAAACTTTCTAAAACTGCTGCTGGCTTCGATTCCGATGGGGATGTTTGTCATCAATCGAGAAAAAACGATTGTCAATGGGAATGACACAGGCTTGAAAATGATTCGCTCAAAACAGGAACATGTTATCGGCAAAGATGCAACGACCATATTTCCGAAGGAACATATAGACCATGTCTTTGCCACAGGAGAAACGCTGCTTAACCAAATCCACATAACAAATGAAATGGGAGTATTGGTAGACTATAGCCCGATTATTGGTGAAACAAAGCAGGAAATAGACGGAGTTGTCATAATTGTCCAAGATTTGCCGATGGTTGAACAGATGGCGTTGGAAATTGAGTTTGTCAAAGATTTAAACCGGGATTTGAATGCGATTTTATCGACGGTATATGATCAGATTTTAGTCGTCAGCAGTAAAGGAAAGCTCCTTCGGCATAGTGACAATTTTATTGCTGATGTATGGAAAGAACCACTGAAGCATTATGTTGGGAAAAGTTTATTAGCGTTAAAAGAAGAATTTCCTTCTAATATTGTTAAATCCGTGATGGAGCGGCAGGCGAAAGTTACTTGCCTTCATGAAACCGGCAGCGGGAAAAAAATACTGTCCGTTGCCAAGCCGGTTTTCGGTGATGGAAGCGAACTGCAAAGGATTGTTATTGCTTCCAGAGATATAACAGAAAATACGAGATTAAAGTCCGAATTAAGAGAGACAAAGGAAATTTCCAAGAAATATAAAAAAGAACTGGAACATTTGAAAAATAAAGCGAAAAAGTCGGAGCGAATTGTATATTGCAGTTCCAAAATTGAACATATTTTAACCCAGATTGAAAAACTGGCTAACTTTTCATCAACTGTCCTTATTCACGGAGAGTCCGGGGTCGGCAAAGAATTGTTCGCTAAGGAAATCCATCGGAGGGGAAACCGTTCTCAAGGGCCATTTTTAACGATCAATTGCGGAGCAATACCAGAGAATTTACTGGAGAGCGAGTTATTCGGATATGTAAAAGGGGCGTTTACCGGCGCCGATACGAAGGGGAAAGTCGGCTATTTCCAGCAGGCATCCGGGGGAGTTTTGTTTTTAGATGAAATCGGTGAAATATCATTGCCGCTGCAAGTGAAATTATTGCGTGTCCTCCAGGAAAATGAAGTAGTGCCGATCGGCAGCACGAAGCCGATACCTGTAGATGTACAAATAATAACTGCGACCAACAAAGATTTAGAAAAAATGGTGGAGGAAGGACAATTCAGGGAAGATTTGTTTTACCGTATTCATGTTTTTCCTTTATATATTCCGCCGTTACGGGAACGACCTGAAGATATCCCTCTTCTTGCTTATCACTTTTTGCAGCAATTCAATGAAAAATATAATAAGCAGTATCATTTTGCTCCAGAGGCGCTTCAATTACTGGAAGCTTATCGATGGCCGGGAAATGTAAGGGAGTTGCAAAACGTCATTGAAAGGTTGTTTATTACTGCCGATGACGATATTATTACCGCAGAGGAGGTAGGCCAGTTATTAAAATTCCCTTCTTTTCGCGGTACAAAGCCGATGATTACCGGACTGATGCCGCTAAAAGAAGCGGTGGACCATGTGGAGGAGCAGCTGGTAACGATGGCAATGAAACAGTACAAAACAACGACAATGGCGGCAAAAGCGTTAGGAATCAGCCAGTCTGCCGTCAGCAGGAAATATAAAAAAATTAAGGAAAGACAAAAAGCATAAAACTGTTTCCTTTCGAGGAAGCGGTTTTATGTATTTTTTCATAGTGATATGCAATTTTGCATAACTTTTTGATGGTTTTAATAATAAAATTCCTTTCTCATTCTGCTTTTTATATGGCACAAAATTTGCATGATTTTTATTGAGAACTGTAGATGCAAATGAGGAGGATGATTTATGACAGAAAAAACTGTAAGTCAAACAAAAACAGAGCGGCTTGTTGAATTGGATAAGAAGCATTTTATCCATCCGACAACTCCGCCAAAATTACAAGCCGAAGAAGGATCCCCGTTAATTTTTTCCAGCGGCAAAGGCATTTACGCCTATAGTTCCGACGGAGAAGAGTATATCGATGGACTATCGATGTTATGGAACGTTAATCTAGGTCACGGAAATGAAGAATTAGTGCAAGCTGCAACAGAACAAATGTCAAAAATTGCATACGCATCTGCATTTAAAGGGTTTTCTAATGAGCCGGCCATCGAATTGGCGGAGAAATTGGCTGAGATTGCCCCAAAAAATTTAAATGCCGTATTTTATACATCTGGTGGTTCGGAGTCGAATGACACCGCTTTCAAATTATCCCGCTTTTATTGGGAACAGAAAGGTAAGCCGGAGAAGAGAAAAATTATCGCATTACATAATGCATATCACGGGGTAACAGTTGCTGCCCAATCGGCAACTGCCATTCCTGCATTCCATCATTTTGCCGGTTCAAATATTGGTGAAGTATTGCATGCAACTCCTTATTTAACGGAGTGTGAGCTGGGAGACAAGAGTCATCCGGAATATGAAAGAAGCATCCGTCATCTCATTGAAAAAGAAGGCGCAGATACGATTGCTGCGATTATTTTGGAGCCTGTACAAGGTTCCGGGGGAGTGCATATACCGCCAGAAGGATATTTGCAGGCTGTTCGCAAACTTTGTGATGAATTTGAAATTTTATTGATTGCTGATGAGGTAATTTGCGGTTTTGGCCGAACCGGAAAAATGTTTGCTGTCAATCATTGGGATATTGAGCCAGATTTAATGAGCATTGCCAAAGGAATCAGCAGCGGCTATTCCCAGTTAGGGGGAGTCATGATCAGCGATGAAGTGAGACAGGTAATCGTCAATTATGATGGTGTCCTAAGCCACGGATTTACTTACAGCGGTCATCCGACTGCCTGTGCAGTTGCACTCAAAAATATTGAAATACTAGAAAGAGAAAATATTGTTGATCATGTGGCACAAATGGAAAAAGTCTTGCAGGACGGATTGAACTATTTGGAAGAAAAACATGCAATTGTGACGAGAACGAGGGCAATAGGCTTGTTAGCTGCGTTTGAATTGTATAAAGATCCGCAAGAAAATGTAATGTTTTCTGCTGACGTCCAGCCTGCAGCCCAAGTTGTCGATCATTGTTTTGACAGGAAATTGATTCTCCGTGCCCTTGGCGCAAACCGGGAGATTGTTGCCATTGCTCCGCCGTTAATCATAAATAAACAGGAAATCGAAAAAATGATTTCTATTATCGACGATTCTATTACTGCGTTTACCCGGAGCATCTGATTGGAATGGAATATGACTAAAGGGGGAATAGAATGTCCAATATAGGGGCGAAGAAAGAAGAAAAAAAGCTTATTGTCAGAAATACGAGATGGGAAGATATTGAAGAAATTACAAAAATGAACAAACTAGGATTCGGCATACCAGAAATTGCTTTTAAGCGGGAACATTTTGAAAGCCAATTGCAAATCTTCCCAGAAGGCCAAGTTTGCATCGAATATGACGGCAAAATCGTTGGTTCCTGCTCCGGTTTGCGGATTAATTTTGAAGATTATGGTGAAAATCATACGTTTAGCGAAATTGCTGACGATGGCTTTATCCGCAATCATAATCCGAACGGGAAACATTTATACGGAATCGAAGTTGTTGTGCACCCGGATTATCGCCATATGAAAATTGGCCGCAAATTATACGAAGAAAGACGGAAAATTTGCCAAAAATTCAATCTGAAAGGGATTTTGTTCGGGGGGCGCCTTCCAAATTATCATAAATATGCAGATAACATGTCAGTAGATGAATATGTGAAGCATGTCATCGACCAGAAAATTTACGATCCCGTACTTACTTTTCAGCTTAGGAACGGCTTCAGACTCAGAAAAATAATGCCAAACTATTTACTGCACGACCATGAATCTTTAGAATATGCAACACTCATGGAATGGAAAAATCCGGATTATATTCCGGAAAAATAAAAATGAGGCGGACCGGGACATCCGCCTCATTTTTTATTGGTGTGCCCGGCATGGGTGCAGACTATAGGGTGAAAGTCCCGAACAGTGAAGGCAGTAGTAGCTGTAGCTTAAGACAAGGGCATGGGGGGTGACCGTCATGTCTGAAGGAA
>NZ_BMEV01000064.1 GCF_014637175.1 Compostibacillus humi
CTTCAGACATGACGGTCACCCCCCATGCCCTTGTCTTAAGCTACAGCTACTACTGCCTTCACTGTTCGGGACTTTCACCCTATAGTCTGCACCCATGCCGGGCACACCAAAAAAAGCATTCCATGAACAAAGTTCACGGAATGCTTCTGCTTTATATTTTATCCAGCGCCTGTTCCAAGTCCCGCCAAATATCTTCCCAGGCTTCAAGGCCGACGGAAAGGCGGAGCATCGAATCGGTAATTCCCATGGATCCTTGATTTTCTGGGGGAACTACCGCATGGGTCATCGTTTGCGGATGC
Source organism: Compostibacillus humi (assembly GCF_014637175.1). Lineage (GTDB taxonomy): Bacteria > Bacillota > Bacilli > Bacillales > Amphibacillaceae > Oceanobacillus > Oceanobacillus humi. The sequence continues at coordinate 300 of NZ_BMEV01000064.1, forward strand.
TGGATTAACGTCTCCGGATCCCCTAAACTGACGGCAATTTTAATTAAGGAAAGTTCGTTAAGGAGCCGCTGGGCTTCTTGCTTGCCCCCTTTCACTTCAAAGGTGATGACTCCCCCGCCCCGCTTCATCTGCTTCTTGCCGATAGAATAATCCGGGTGGCTTGAATCATGAGGATAGTACACCCGCTCCACTTTCGGGTGCTCCTTTAACAGGGACGTAATAATTTCCGCATTGTCACAGTGCCGGTCTAAACGAACAGGCATCGTTTTTAAGCCGCGGATTAACAGCCAGGCATCAAAGGGGGACATGACGCCGCCCATATCTTTTTGGGTCGTCATTGCCACCTGATCGAGAAAATCCTTTTTCCCGACGACTGCCCCGGCAATGACATCCCCGTGGCCGCCGATATATTTTGTCGCGCTATGGATGACAACGTCACAGCCCAGGTCAAGGGGCCGCTGCAAATACGGAGAAGAAAACGTATTATCGACGACGACCGGAATCCCTCTTTCTTTCGCTACCCGGCTCACCATTTCCAAATCGATCAGTTTCATCGTCGGATTGATCGGTGTTTCAATATAAATCAGTGCCGTATTTGGCTGAATGCGGCTGCGGACTTCTTCTTCCGTTTCCATTTCGGAAAAATCCAAGGAAATATCGTATTTTTCCCGCATCATCGAAAGGAGTCCGAAAGTACAGCCATATAATCCGGAGGAACATAATATATGGTCCTTTGCTTTCGTTAATGACGTAAGCACTGCTGAAACCGCCGCCATTCCCGAGGCAAAGGCAAGGCCCCGTTCCCCGTTTTCCAACGCGGCCATTTTTTCCTCGAAGATGCTCACCGTCGGGTTTTTCAGCCGGGAATAAATATACCCTTCTTCCTCCCCGGCAAACCGCCGTTCTCCCTGCTCGGCGCTCGCAAAGGAAAAAGTCGATGTCTGAAATAACGGCGGGGTCAAACTGCCCATCCAATCCTGATCCGTGTATCCTTCGTGAATGACCTTCGTTTCAAAGTGGTACTCTCGCTTCAATTTACATCCCCCTCTACCAATATAGGAAAAATTCTGTCTATTCTTATTATATGCCTAGAGAAGGATAAATGAAAGCGTTTACGATAGACTTGCTCAGGACTTTCTGCTTGCCAAAATCTTACATCCAATCTAAAATGTTTTTAATTTGCAGAGGGGGGTTCGTTATGGGGAATCAGGAGAAACTCGGCATCATCTATATGGTGCTTGCCTATTTATTATGGGGGGTCATGCCCATATACTGGAAATTCCTCGAAACGGTTCCGTCAGGGGAAATATTAGCTCACCGGATTGTCTGGTCCTTCGTTTTTATGATTGCCATCATTTTTTTAACGAGAAATTGGGGGAAGTTTATAACGGAAAGTGCTTCCATTATAAAAGATAAAGGGAAATTTTTCCGTATACTGCTTGCCTCCCTGTTAATCAGCTTAAACTGGCTCACCTTCATTTGGGCGGTAAATACTGACCATGTCGTTGAAGCGAGCCTCGGCTACTATATTAATCCGCTCATTAGCATTTTTCTCGGCATGATTGTATTAAAGGAAAGTTTATCCCGGGGTCAAATCGCATCTTTTTTTCTTGCCGGAACCGGCGTATTGTATTTAACAGTAAGCTACGGTGTATTCCCTTGGATTTCCTTCGTTTTGGCTCTTTCTTTTGCCTTTTACGGTTTGCTGAAAAAGACGGTGCAGGTACCTGCCATGTTCGGCCTTGCCATAGAAACGGTCTTTGTCACACCAATCGCCTTGCTTTATTTATGGACATTGCCGAATGGGTCTTTTCAGCTTGCTGGCGAGGTAAACATTAGCCTGCTTTTAATTGGGGCTGGAATCATGACCGCAGTGCCCCTGCTTTTGTTTGGCAGCGGGGCGAAACGTATTCCCCTTTCCATGACGGGAATATTGCAATTTATGAATCCGACGATTATGCTGTTTATCGGCGTTTTTGTATTTCGGGAGCCATTTACCCAGGAGCATCTCATCGCCTTTCTCTTTATTTGGGCGGCACTCGTCATTTTTATGACATCCCATCATAAGCAGACAGCCAAAGTTCGCCATACAGAAAAAATTTAAAATTTTTCATAAAAACCGTTGACAAAAGAAATTCCAACAATTATACTTAGGATTAAATTTTCATATTGAATATCTCTTATCAAGAGTGGTGGAGGGACTAGGCCCAATGAAACCCGGCAACCTAAAGCAAGAGCGCTTGCTTTGATGGTGCTAAATCCTACAGGTCAATTCGATCTGGAAGATAAGAGGAGGTCTAAACATATACACTTATAGCCCTCTTCTTAGGAAGAGGGCTTTTTACATACTCCTCTCTTCCTCCAGATGCAAAAAAATCAAAGGAGGAATTTTTTATGGCAAACTTTTCTTTTCCGCAAGACGAAACATTACTTCTGCACGGAGGGCAAGCGCCGGATCCGGCTACCGGTTCCCGTGCCGTTCCTGTGTACCAGACCACTTCCTACGTTTTCCGTGATACGGAACATGCGCAAAACTTATTCAGCTTAGCAGAGCCGGGAAACATTTACTCCCGGATTATGAACCCGACGGTGGACGCCTTTGAACAGCGGATCGCCCTCTTAGAAGATGGTGTCGGCGCCGTAGCAACTTCTTCCGGAATGGCGGCAATTACCTTTGCCATCCTGAACCTTGCCGAAGCCGGGGATGAGATTGTTACCGACAGCAATTTGTACGGCGGAACGTACAACTTGTTCGCCCATACGCTGCCGCGGTACGGAATCAATGTGAAATTCGTGGACGGAACGAATCCGGAAAACTTCCGGGAAGCCATTACCGATAAAACGAAGGCCATCTTCGGGGAAACGATCACCAACCCGAGCCTGAACGTGTTTGACGTGGAAAAGGTGGCGGAAATCGCCCATGAGAACGGGATTCCGCTCATCATTGACAACACCTTTGCCCCTTATTTTGCCAAGCCGCTCGCTTGGGGGGCAGACATTGTCGTCCATTCGGCAACAAAATGGATTGGCGGCCACGGAACAGCAATCGGCGGTGTTGTAGTGGACGGCGGACGTTTTGATTGGGGCAACGGCAAATTCCCTGGATTCACCGAGCCGGATGAAAGCTATCACGGTTTAAAATACGTCGACTTAGAGCCGGCAGCATATATTACAAAATTGCGGGTGCAGCTTTTAAGAGATATCGGTGCTTGCCTCAGTCCGCAAAACGCCTTTCTGTTCCTGCAAGGACTAGAAACGCTGCATGTGCGGATTGAGCGCCACGGAAAAAATGCCCAGGAAGTCGCTGAATTTTTGCAAAATCACCCGGCCGTCGAGTGGGTGAACTATCCAGGTCTCCCAGAACATCCGTCCCATGAACTGGCAAAAAAATATTTTAATGGAAGCTTCGGCTCGATTATAACGTTTGGCATTCAAGGCGGACGGGAAACAGGACGAAAACTAATCGACAATATTACGCTATGGTCCCATGTGGCCAACGTCGGCGATGCAAAATCGCTGATTATCCATCCGGCATCTACAACACATCAGCAGCTGTCGGCAGAAGACTTGAAAAAGAGCGGCGTAACGGAAGAGCTTGTTCGCCTGTCCATCGGTCTTGAATCGACAAAAGATATTTTACAAGATTTAGACCGGGCAATCGCCATCGCAACAGGCAAAGATCCTGTCATTAAAACGACGGAAGAAGACGCGCTACAATGGGTATTGTCTTCCCCATTTGCCCGGGAAAACGGCAATATTCGGCAGAAAACAATTGCGGCCCACGGAGCAGATGAAACAAAACGGAAGAAGCTTTCTGCCCTTGGATACGAAGTCGTCACCTTTGGCGATGACGCTGCCGATTATAAAGAGCTTCAAGATGTCCCGTCTCCGGTAGATGCTGTCTGGGTTGGCGGAAACATACCGAAAACAATTATCGAAGCGATTATCCAGAAAGAAGTTCACCTTTTATTTGCCGAACAGGCAGAAAATAATGAGGAAACGGTGGAATACTTAAAAGCAGCAAACATATACGTTGTAACGAAGAAAAACCCGTATGATGAAGCATTGCGTTTGCGCGGAAGTCAAAAAGAAACACCCGTTTTTGCCTAAATGATCCCCCTCTCCTTTTATATAAAAAATCGCCCGAAATGGGCGATTTTTTTGTTTAACTTTTCTCCAATTTGTTCACAATGTTAAGGTATAGAAAAAGTTGTATAGACATTGGACTTACACATCATAGAATATAGTAAACAGCTTAGGCGTGATGCAAATTGAAAACATACCCTCATCATTTGACGTTCATCCTGTTAGTCAGTTTGCTCTTGCATTCCTGTCTCCCATCTGACAGCGGGGCCCGCAACTCCATGCAGTTCCATCCCTTTCACCAGGCAAAGATAAAGCAAAAAGAAATGCTGGAAATAGGGGCGGACATGGAGACCGTAAAGATAGATTTAGCGGCAGAGGCAGAAATCGACGCGGAGCGATTCAAGGAATTTCAGAAAAAATATTCCCGCATTGCCGCCATCGGTGATTCGTTAACCCAAGGGGTCGGAGATGAATCAGGCTACGGCGGACATATCGGTATGCTAAACCACCTTTTCAACGAAGGAGAAAAACGGATTCATTTTGATACTTTTGCCAAGCGCGGCACCCGCTCGGAACAGTTAATTCAGCTTTTAGAAAAGGAAGAAGCAAAAAGGGCGATTGAACAGGCCGATATCGTTTTCATTACCATCGGTGCCAACGACATTATGCAAGTGGCAAAGGAAAACTTTATGAATTTAACATTGCAGGAATTCCTAGATGCCCGTCACCGTTTCGAAAAACAAATCGAAAAAATCATTACAATCATCCGGTCGTATAGCGAAGATGCTCAAATTTATTTCCTCGGATTCTATAACCCTTTTGGCGTATATTTCCATGACATTAAGGAAATCGAAACGATTGTCCAAGGATGGAATCAGGCAGTGAAAAAAATTGCCGACTCCCATGACGATACCTACTTCATTCCGATTGCCGACTTATTCCAGGGACAGAATGCGCCATTATATGCGGAAGACCATTTTCATCCAAATTATAACAGCTACGTAAACATCACCAACCGTATTTTACAATATTTGCATTTGAAAAGAGTTGATTGAAATTGCAACGGAAAAAGATAAGAGGCGAGCGGAAATGGAAACGACTGTTTTATAGCTTGCTAGGTTTCAATATTGCGGTTATCTTCCTCCTGCTTTCGCTCATCTTTTGGCCGGTATCTCCCGAGGAAGAGCGGTCCGAAATTCCGGATCTCCCTTCCTCCAGTTCCGAATTTGTCATCCGCACGACAAAGCAGAACGTAAATAATTTGGTGAATGCTTACTTAGAGGAACTGCTGGAAGGTTCGAAACACCGTTATTACATCGTGCTGGATGAAGACGTGCAGCTTGTTGGAGAGCTGCCTGTTTTTTCCACAACGGTACCGCTCAACGTCCATTTCGTCCCTTTCGTGGAAAATGGCAACATCGTCTTAAAACAGCGTTCCATCTCCATTGGCCAGCTGCAATTGCCGAATAAAAAAATTATGGAATATATGAAGAAATATTTGGAAGTGCCGGACTGGGTGCAAATTTTGCCGGAGAGGGAAGAAATTTACATTGCCGTCAAACGGATGGAGCTGAACAGTAATTTTACCCTGTCTGCTGAACATATTGACCTTGAAGGGGACCATCTCGCCTTCCGCGTTAAAATCCCGTATGAAACGCTGGAACTCATACGGAAAGATGGTAATTAATGAGAAAGAAAGTTTCATTGACGAACCCCTCTAAATAACGTAAGCTTAGCTTGATTACTTAACAGATTATGGAGGAAAAATAGATGATTACGGTAAACAATGTCAGCCTGCGCTATGGCGACAAAAAACTGTTTGAAGATGTCAATTTAAAGTTTACCCCGGGGAACTGCTACGGCGTTATTGGCGCTAACGGTGCAGGCAAATCCACTTTTCTAAAAATTTTATCCGGTGAAATTGAGCCGCAAACAGGCTCTGTCTCCATCACCCCCGGCCAGCGGATTGCCGTATTAAAGCAGGACCACTTCGCTTACGAAGAACATACGGTCATGGACACGGTACTCATGGGGCATGAACGGCTCTATCAAGTGAAGCAGGAAAAGGACGCCATCTATATGAAAGCGGACTTTACCGAAGAAGACGGCATGCGGGCCGCAGAGCTGGAAGGGGAATTTGCCGAACTGAACGGCTGGGAGGCAGAATCCGATGCTGCCATTCTATTAAAAGGATTAGGCATTGATGAACCGCTCCACCAAGTAAAAATGGCGGAACTAAATGAGGATGAAAAGGTAAAAGTATTGCTCGCGCAAGCCCTTTTCGGAAATCCCGACATCCTTCTCCTCGATGAGCCGACGAACGGCTTGGACATTCAGGCGATTCAATGGCTGGAGGAATTTCTCATTAACTTTGAAAATACGGTTATCGTCGTTTCCCACGACCGGCATTTTCTGAACAAAGTATGTACCCATATTGCCGATGTAGACTTTGGCAAAATTGAAATCTATATCGGAAACTATGATTTCTGGTATGAATCCAGTCAATTGGCACAAAAAATGGCCCAGGAAGCGAATAAGAAGAAAGAAGAAAAAATTAAAGAGCTGCAAGCTTTTATCGCCCGCTTCAGCGCCAACGCTTCCAAATCCCGGCAGGCAACATCCCGGAAAAAGCTGCTGGAAAGCATTACCCTCGATGATATTAAACCTTCTTCCCGGAAATATCCGTATATTGCCTTTACGCCAGAGCGGGAGATCGGAAACGACCTGCTTCACGTGGAAGGATTAACGAAATCCATCAACGGGAAAAAGGTGCTCGATAACGTCACCTTTACGATGAAAAAGGATGATAAAATTGCTTTCGTTGGCAAAAATGATTTAGCCTATACGACCTTATTCAAAATTTTAATGGGCGAAATGGAGCCGGATGAAGGCACTTATAAATGGGGAGTCACCACTTCCCGATCCTATTTTCCAAAGGATAACTCGGAGTACTTTGAAAATGTCGAGCTCACCTTGGTAGACTGGCTGCGGCAATTTTCTCCGGAAGATGAAACGGAAACCTTTTTGCGCGGCTTTCTTGGCAGAATGCTATTCTCCGGCGAAGCAGCATTGAAAAAGGCAAAAGTATTGTCTGGAGGAGAAAGGGTTCGCTGCATGCTGGCGAAAATGATGCTTTCCCATGCCAACGTCCTGCTCTTTGATGACCCGACAAACCATTTGGACTTGGAATCAATTACGGCATTGAATAACGGACTTATTAAATTCAAGGGATCCATTCTGTTTACCTCCCACGACCATCAGTTTATCAACAGTATTGCCAACCGTTTAATTGAAATCACGCCAAATGGCATGATTGATAAAGAAATGACCTACGACGAATACGTGCAAGACCAACAGCTGCAGCAGCAAATTAAAGAAATGTACGCCGTATAACGAAAAAGTCTCCCGAGTTGGGAGACTTTTTTCCTTTACTAGAGAACCGCCGATATCCAAGGAAACGCCGATATTTTAATTTTCGCCGATAATGGAACACTTTTCGCCGATAATGAGACCCTTTTCGCCGAAATAATGCGCGGTAACGTTATAGATAAATTCAATCTTCCGCTGTTATTTTCCCGCGGATTTTTTCCAGCATATCTTTCGTTACCGCATCAAGGTCATAGGCCGGACGGAATCCCCAGTCCTGTTCCGCCTGGGAACAGTCGATATGATCCGGCCAGCTGTCAGCAATAGCTTGACGGGTACGGTCAACCTTCACCGAAAACTGAAAATCCGGCAGCCATTTGCGGATGGATTGGGCAAAATCTTTTGGACAGGCAGAAAAGGCTGTTACATTATAGGCGTTCCGGTACTGCAATTTCTTCCCATCCGCTTCCATCAGCTGAATAATGGCATCAATGGCATCTTTCATATACATCATGTCCAAATACGTATCTTCTTTCAGGTAGGACGTATACATTCCCTCCTGTACCGCTCCGTAATAAATATCCACTGCATAATCGGTCGTCCCGCCGCCGGGCTCCGTCTGATAGGAAATGAGCCCTGGGAAACGCAAGCCCCGGGTATCGACGCCATATTTCCGAAAATAATAATCACATAACAATTCTCCGGCAACTTTATTAATGCCGTACATTGTCGTTGGCCGCTGAATCGTTTCCTGAGGTGCAGCCGTTTTCGGGGTCGATGGGCCAAATGCCCCGATGGAGCTGGGGGTGAAAAATTGAGCCCCCAGTTCCTTCGCCACTTCTAAAGCATTTAATAAGCCGTTCATATTCAAGTCCCATGCCAGTTTCGGCATCATTTCCGCCTTTGCCGAAAGCAAGGCAGCAAGATGAATAATCGTATCTGCTTCGTATTTGTTGGCAACTTCGTAAAGCCGGGCCGCATCCTGCACGTCGACAATTGCAAATGGCCCCTTTTCCTTCATTTCTTCGGAATCGCGAATATCCGTCGCGATGACATGAGACGGGCCGTACAGTTCCCGCAAGCGTTCCACCAGTTCGGAACCGATTTGTCCTAAAGCTCCAGTAACGAGTATGTTTTTCATCGATCCTAAACTCCCTTATGCTGAAATGAGTTGAAGATAAATTATATTAAGTTCAGTTCCTTTCCAACCTTTTCATAAATGGCAATTACTTCGTCCAGCATTTCTTTCGTATGAGCAGCCGTTGGCATATTGCGGACCCTCCCTGTTCCTCTTGGAACGGTAGGAAAGACAATTGCCTTCGCATACACCCCTTCTTCATAGAGCCGCTGGCTAAATGTTTGGGTCAGTTTTTCATCGCCGACAATACATGGCGTAATCGGTGTCTCACTGTTCCCGACATCAAAGCCAAGCTTCTTCAGACCTTCTTTTAAGTAACGCCCGTTATCCCATAATTTCTCGACCAATTCCTTCGAATCCGTTAATATTTCTATTGCCTTCCTGCTTGCTGCTGCGTCTGCCGGAGTTACTGCCGTCGAGAATAGAAACGGCCGGGACCTCACTTTTAGCCATTGGATTAACTTCCTCTTCCCCGCCACATAGCCTCCGACAACACCAATCGCTTTGGACAAGGTTCCGATTTGGAAGTCAATTTCCTTTTGCAAACCAAAATGTTTCACCGTCCCTGCTCCGTCACCGGTTACACCAGAGCCATGAGCATCATCCACATAAGTAATCAGGTCAAATTCTTTGGCAATCTCGACTATCTCCGGAAGTTTCGCAATATCTCCATCCATGGAAAAAACGCCGTCGGTAATGACCATTACTTTATTGTATTTCCCGGACTCGGTCGCTTCCTTCGCCTTTTTCCGCAAGTCATCCATATCCGAATGTTCATACGTAATAATTTTTGCCTTGGACAACCGGCAGCCGTCGATTATGCTTGCATGGTTCAGCGTATCGGAAAGAATCGCATCATTTTTATCCATTACTGCCGAAATAGCCGCCATGTTGCAGTTAAAGCCGGATTGAAAACTAATGGCGTCTTCCGTTCCTTTAAAGCGGGCAATCGCTTCCTCCAATTGGACATGGAGATTTAATGTTCCGTTTATCGTTCGTACAGCCCCGGCACCAACACCGTATTTTTCCAGTGCCTCCCGGGCAGCTTCTATTAATCTTTCATCTGTTGCCAAACCTAAATAATTATTCGAAGAAAGATTAAGCAATTTTTTCCCGCCAATTGTAATGACTGGTCCATTGGCGCTTTCCAGCGGGTCGATTTCATTGTATAAGCCCCGATCCTTCAAATCTTGAATATTTGTATCCAAAAATCTGTCCAATATCGTACTCATCGAATAAATCTCCTCTCCTGTTAAACTTGCAAAGATGAAAAATTACCATTTTTATTGTAATCGCTTTCAATTCAAAATGCAAAAACTTTGAAAATAGCAATGAATCTGTTAATATCTTATGTTGGGGACAAAAGCACCATAAAAGGCAAATATTATCATTTATATTTACATTGATTTCCTCTAGTAAAATAGACCTATTTTCCTTATAATTATGGATGTAATAGTAAATAGTGGGGGTTGGCATCATTGAGAAAGGCATTAGTAGCACTATTTGCATGCATGATTATTGCCATGAGTCTGTTCGGCTTGACACAAACATCCAATGATTCGGTAGAAATTGAAGAAGAAACTGAACATGAAACAAAAACGATAGATTTATAAAAGAAGATGCCCGCAAAACAGGCATCTTCCTTTTTTACTCGATAATCGTTACTTTAACACTCCGTCTTCCCCAGTTCAGTGCTTCCTTCTCCGTCGGAACATAAACATCGATCCGATTTCCTTTAATTGCACTGCCGATGTCTGCAGCAGTAGCATAGCCGTAGCCTTCTACGTATACTTCACTGCCGATGGGGATTACTTTCGGATCAACGGCAATCACCTTCACATTCGGCTGTTTCTTTAAGTCTACTCCTGTGTACGTTACACCGGTACACCCTTCACAGTTTGCCGTATAGGCGGTGGCCGTCACCGTAAGCTCCTTGCCTTCAGGGGATTCGGTTTTTGCTGATTCTTTCGCTTTGTTTTCTTTAGCGTTTGTTGTTGCTTTAGCAGATGGACCTGGATTGCTCTTTGATTTTGCAATTTTCTTCTCTGTCTCGATTCCGTTAATCGTTAATGTTTGGCCGATTACGATAATATCTGATTGCAAATCGTTCCATTCTTTTATTTCCTCAACAGAAACTCCATATTTATTGGCTATGCCTATTAACGTATCTCCTTTTGATACTGTATATGTTTCATCTACGAGCAGCACTTGTTTTGGCTGGATGACGGTCGTCTTTAAGTCATTGATTTCAACCAGTTTATCTACGGTTGTATCGTATTCCTCAGCAATATCCCATAGGCTGTCCCCTTTTTCTACTTCATAGGTTTCTGCCGATACAGATGCTGCACCGCCAGTAAGGACACCAGCAAGCGCAATCGCTGATAATATTTTCTTCATGTATATTCCTCCTTATAATCTAGGAATATACTAACACGCAGATTCCGAAAAAGCCGTAACAGCACGATTAACAATCATTTACATCTTGTTACAGGTTGGGGCAAAGGTTGACAAATGTAACAGTTTTGATATAAAAGAACCAAAAAATACCAGTTGTTTTGGTAGCAATAGATTTCTTCTCTGTTTGCCTGCCATATATTGGATTCAAATAAAAAAGAGACTCTTGGTTAGAGTCTCCGTATTTACTAGTTAAATAATCCCCGGAAGAAACTGCTTAAAGCACCGAAAATCTCGCTGAGGAAATTGGCTACTTTTTGCCAGAAGCCTTCATCCAGCCCTAACTCTTCGGCATTTTTAATCAGGGAGTTGGCAATGTCTTCCAATTGGCTGCGGACTTTGCCAAAATCAATATCCAAGTTGCGCATTTTTTCAAACAGATCAATCAGCATTTGCCGGTCCTGTTCGCTTAAGCTGATTCCCATCTTATCGAGCTGTTCGTTAATAATTTGCTCGATTTCTTCTTTCGATGCCGGGTTTTGTTCCGCAATCATCTGTTTAATTTCCGTAAGCAGCTGGCTTACCTTTTCATCGCTCATCCCTTCCCGGTTTGCCAAATCTGTAGCCACGTCCAGCTCTTCATTGGCCAGTTCCATCCGTTCTTTATCCAGCGTTTCCCCTTCGGCGTCATACGCCTTATATATCCCCGTTAACGCGGAGTGGCCGCTCACTTTGACAGGAGATGCCACGTCTACCGTCGCATCTTCCACTCCCGCAGTCAAAAGGGCATTAGCGTACATATCCTTCGTCACTTCCGTAATGTTTTCCGGCGTAACGATGTTGATGGTCAGCCCATTTCCTTCCTCTTGACGGACAATTTTCGCAGAGGAAAACATTCGTGAGTTTGGGTCGCCATTAATATATTTTGCAATATCGGCACCGGTCACCTCATATTCGACAACATCCGATGAATCCGTCACTTCAAGCAGCCTTTTTACCTCATTTTTTTGTTCATCTGTTAACGTCCCGCCGTATACGACAATTGGCGGTCCGAGTTTTTCATTAATGCTGTCCGTATCGGTCGCACCATCGGAAGCAAATATCGACATTGGCATTCCAAAAAACAGTGCCAGCGTAATCAAAAGCGCCAGCGATTTTTTCCATAATCCTTTCATCATATCTCCAGCTCCTTTATCGCCATTTTCTCTTCATTTCTATGCTTGTCCAAATGAAATCATCACCATTTTCCTGTTCATGTTGCTATTATACCCTGTTCTTTCCATTATGCACAATTACTAGATGCCTCCTAAGCAGAAAGGTTTCTTCTTTTCCGTCATTCATGTATGATTTATTTAGAGACACGAAATATTTTATTTAATAACGATGCGTGTTCAGAAAGAAGGTAAGAACAATCGATTATAATAAAAATGTGGCAAGACGAAATTTAGCAATCATGTGGTTGGCTAATTTTTTTATTGCCGGGAGCATGACGATGGTCATCCCCTTCCTTTCATTATACATTGAGTCTTTTGGAAATTATCCTGACGATAAGGTGCAAATTTGGTCCGGAATCACCTTCGGAATTACTTTTGTCACCGCATTTATTTTTTCCCCGATATGGGGCCGAATTGGAGATCAATATGGAAGAAAATATATTTTAGTCCTATCCGCAGCCGGTGTAGGGCTTTCTGTTTTGTTTATGGGGTTTGCCACAACCGTTTGGCAATTATTCCTTCTCCGCTTATTTATGGGGATCGTTACCGGATTTATTCCTATGTCCCAAGCCTTCATTTCCACTCAGACACCAAAGAAAATTGCCGGAAAAGTATTAGGTACGCTGCAGACCGGAAATATTACCGGTGCCCTGATGGGGCCGATGCTAGGAGGAATGCTTGCCGACCGTTTCGGCTTTCATCAAACGTTTCAATGGGTATCTGTTACGATCTTCCTGTCGGCACTGCTCGTGTTATTCGGAATTAAAGAAGTCCGGATGAAGCTGTCCGACGACAGCCGAGATTACCGTTCCTACTCAATGAAAGAGGTCATTCAGTTTATTTTCCAGCGTCCGGTCCTGTTAACCGTACTATTGTTATCCACTTTTATTCAAATTGCCCATTTCAGCATCCAGCCGATTTTATCGTTGTTTGTCCAGGAAATTCACGGACCGGAGAATATTGCTTTCTTTGCCGGCATCGCCTTTTCTGCTGCCGGACTAGGCAATTTGCTTATGTCAAGAAACTGGGGTGCATTGGGAGACAGATTCGGCCATATTAAAATCCTCATTATACTTCTGTTTATAGCCGGAATCGTTTATTTGCCGGGAGCCTTTGTGACCGACATCTGGCAGCTGATTATCCTCCGCTTTCTTTTAGGCGTATCCATCGGCGGAATTATTCCCGTCCGCATGGCATATATCCGGCAAGTCGCACCCCTGTCCATGCAGGGGGAAGTGATAGGCTATAACACGAGCTTGCGTTTTCTCGGGAATATTGTCGGCCCTGCCTTAGGCGGCATCATCGCGGCAACCTTTGGATTTTCCGCTGTTTTCATCTCCACCAGCGCCCTGCTCCTTTTATGCGGCATCGTCATGTTCTTGGTGTGGAGCAAACAGGAAATGGATTTGGGCAAATGGCGGCATCTGTTAAAACATTAATAGTTTGCAGCAGCGGGCAGCATTCCCTTAAAAAAAATCCAGCCATCTATTTTGGCTGGATTTTTGTTCTTATTTTACTAAGGCAATAACGTCCATTTCCACGAGAACGTCTTTTGGCAAGCGGCTCACTTCAACGGTTGCCCTTGCCGGATACGGCTTCGTCAAGAAACTGCCGTAAATCTCATTGACGGTTGCAAAATTTTCCATATCGGACAAATAAATTGTAAATTTGACAACGCTGGAAAAGTCGGCGCCTGCTTCCTGCAAAATCGCCTGTAAATTTTTTAAAACTTGCTCCGTTTGTTTTTCGATTCCTTCAACTACTTCACCTGTTTTCGGATCAACCGGGATTTGGCCGGAAACAAAGAGAAAATCACCTGCTTGAATGGCCTGGGAATACGGCCCGATGGCTGCCGGCGCTTCCTTCGTATGTATTTCTTTTCTGACCATAATACACCCTCCTTTAATGTGTTATACAACATATTTTACATGTTCCCTGTTCCGATAGACAAGCATTTCTTTATCCTTCTGCAGAGAACAATTCCTTTTTTCGCCAGCCGCCAAAGCGGAAATAGAGAAAGGCAACCCCGCTGCTTATAATAAAGCTCGCCCCCATGCCAATGGCAATCCCATTTTCGCCGAAAAGACTGGAGCATAAAAATGTTAACGGATAGCGCAAAACCCAAAACGAAATAATGTTTAGTATGAGTACCGGATACATTGCACCCGCCGCCCGGACGATGCCATTTAAAATAAAGTTAATGCCTAAAAACGGATAACAAAGGGCGATAATTTGCAAATACGTTTTCCCGAATTCCACCGCAGCTTCTTCCCGGATAAACAGCTGGATGCCGTAGCGGGCAAAAAGCAGTACAACAACTCCGATCAGAAACATAATGGAAAAATTATAGAGTACCCCATATTTGGCAATTTGCTGTACCCGTTTCCAGTTTTGAATCCCGATATTTTGCCCTGCCATACTGCTCACCGCTGTACTTAATGCATGGGCAGGAAGCATGAGGATGCTGTCTAAACGCTGGGCAGCACTAAAGCCGGCAACGACACTCGCGCCATGAATGGTAACCACGCTCATAATCGCTGCCGACCCGGCGGAGATGACCGCCATCTGCAGCCCGGACGGTATTCCTAAATGAAGAATCAGTTTTACTTCTTCCCATGCCGGCAAACTTGGCATCGTGAACGGTGCTAATTCCCGACTGATCGTATAAGTAATTCCATACAGAAAGGAAAAACCTTGGGAAAGGACGGTCGCATAGGCGGCGCCTTCCACGCCCCAGCCGAAGCCGGAAATAAATAGCGGGTCAAGCACAATATTTAAACCGACGGCAATCATGACGAAGCGCATTGGCGTTTTACTGTCCCCCAGCGCCCGAAGGACGGTGGAGATAAAATTGTACCCGAACAGAAATAAAATTCCGAGAAAATTAATTTGCAAATATACAGCCGCTTCCTCCATCATGCTTTCCGGTGTTCCGAGCAATTGTAAGAATGGTTTCGCCAACACAAAACCGATGATGCCGAGTCCGATGGCGATGGCGGATAAGATGACGACGAAGGCATTTAAATACCGGCGCAAACCTTCCTCATTTTTCATCCCCTTTTGCTGGGACAAAATGGCAAGGACGGCATTGTTCATTCCGATGACAAAGGAAAGCACGGTAAAGATAATCGTGCCGGAAACAGCGACAGCCCCAAGGGCATTAGCCCCGAGCAAATTCCCGACCCAGAGGCTGTCAATAAACTGATAGGAAGTTTGCAGCAGATTGGCCGCCATGAGCGGGCCGGAAAAAACGATGAGCTGTTTGAATATATTTCCCTCGGTAAAATCGTGCTGCTTCTGTTTCATTTAAAACCACATCTTTCTTCGATCATTCCTTTTCCATTGTATATGATTCGTCAGCAATTTCCTAATCTTTATTTTTTCCGTAGCTAATTTATAGGCGTTTCGAAGGGGAAAGTACAGACAATTAATGCTCTTAGATCGGCATTATCTCATTTCTCTATATTACTTTCTCCACAACTATCTGTACGATAATCGCCAATGTTACTACCCTTAAAATCGGTTTAATATGGGACGGTTTCAGCTTTTCCGCAATCCGAACCCCAATTTGTGCACCGATGACCGATCCGGACAAAAGTGCTATCGTAATCACCCATATAATTTTCCCTGAGGCAATATACATCGTTGCAGCACCGATACAGCTGGAAAATGTGGCTAGCCGGACATATCCGACGGCACGGACGTAATCTGTTTTTAAATAAGCAAAAAAATAAAACATTAATGTCCCCTGGCCCGGACCAAACAGTCCGTCGTATATTCCGATACTATACAATCCTGAAATACTTATCTTATTCGGCTTTAATACATTGCCGCCAGTAAAATTCCGCTTTCCTATCATGGATGTAATAAGGGAGAAAAAGAGTAAAATAATAGCTATCACGTAAAGATGTTCTGCCGCGATTAAAGTCGCGGCAAATCCTCCGCTCAGGCCGCCTGCTGCACTGACAGGAATAATCCAATAGCATTCCTTCAACGTAATTTTCTTATGACGCCATAAATGAAAAAGACTGGAAAAAGAACTTACCGTGTTGGCTACTTTATTTGCACCGATGGCCGAATGAATCGGAACACCGAATAACATCATCAACGGCAGACTGATTAAACCGCCGCCGCCAGCAACTGTCCCTAAAGTTGTCGCCATAATACCTACGAAAAATATAACAAGCAGTTCCACACGAACCACCTCCTATATTAAGTATAGGAAGGTTTTGTTATAAGGTAAAATACAATATTTATATACAAAATGATAATAAAAAGTTATTTCTAACTGCAAAGTAAAGCAAAATCTTCCTTAAATGAAAAAATAAAGGTTATCCTACATTGAGGATAACCCTTTCTCTGTTCTGATCAGTTTGCTTCCTGCATTTTTCCTTTGCTCGAATTCCGGCCCATAAACTGAATCGCTACCATGACAACGAAGACGATAAGACCGATAATATCCGAATTTCCTTCCGGATATACGAGCAGCAATCCGGTAATCACTGCGATAATACGTTCAAACCAATACAATTTGCGGTACCAGAAACCGATTAAACCGGCGCCAATCGCAATCATTCCGGTGATGGCAGTAATCAAAATCCATATGACTCCTGTAAGAGTTACATCAATCATTAACATTTGCGGTTCCAGTATAAACATATACGGAATGATAAAGGCGGCAATAGCCAGCCTGGCCGCATTAAATCCGGTTCGTATTGGCTCTCCTCCAGAAATGCCTGTCGCCGCAAAGGCTGCCAGAGCAACGGGCGGCGTAATGTCAGCAACAATTCCGAAGAAGAAGACAAACATATGCGCCGCAAGCACCGGAATGACAAACTCATATTGATCGACCAATGCCATAATGGCAGGCAAAGCAATAGTTGATGTAATAATATAGTTCGCCGTCGTCGGCGATCCCATACCGATAATGATTGAGGTAATCATTGTAAACATTAAAGTTAAAAACAAAAGCGGCATTGGCGAGCTTGTTATGGAAGCAGCAATATCAACAAGCCCGTTTCCAAGCTTCAATCCAAGTCCCGTTTTCGTGACGACACCGACGATAATACCGGCAGATGCCGTCGCTGCAGCAACGCCTAACGCAGTGCGTGCCCCGTCCGTCAGTGCATCTACTAACTTGCGGATCGTAAATTTATTGTTTTCATCGAGGAAAAGATTCGTATCTTTCCTAAATAAACTGACACCAATCGTAAATAAAATGCCGTAAATTGCCGTTCTTTCAATACTGAAGCCGGCGAAAAGGAAATATACAATCGCAATAATCGGAAGCAGCAAGTATAGCTTTTTAAATACTTCTTTTTTATTTGGAAGTTCTTCTTTCGGCAATCCTAACAGCCCGATTCGCTTCGCCTCTAAATGGGTCATAATCCAAATTCCGGAAAAGTATAGAGCTGCGGGGATTACAGCTGCTTTGGCAATATCCCAGTAAGGAACACCGGCAAATTCAATCATCAGGAAGGCAGCAGCCCCCATAATCGGCGGCATGATTTGCCCTCCCGTCGAAGATGCAGCTTCTACCGCCCCGGCAAAATTCGGACGATACCCTAATCGTTTCATCATTGGAATTGTATATGCACCAGTCGTTACGGTGTTGGCAACTGAACTTCCCGAAATCGTTCCGTTCAACGCGCTGGAAAAAATGGCAACTTTTGCAGGCCCGCCTACCCGGCGACCGGCAATAGCCAACGCTAAATCATTAAAATATAATCCTACTCCTGTCTTTACGAGAAAAGCGCCAAATAATAGGAACAGGAAAATATAGGTGGAAGATACTTGCAATGGTGTCCCTAAAATACCTTCCGTCGTAAAGAACATCGTATTAATTAGCTGCTGTAAGCTTAACCCCCGGTGCGCCAGCATTCCCGGCATTTGGGGACCAAATAGGGCATATAGCAAAAAAGCAGATGCAATAATGACAAGCGGCAATCCAACGGCACGACGGGCAGCCTCTAAAACGAGTAAAATCGCAAGACCTCCGATTACCATCTGTGCACCGTCAATCCCGCCAATTTGCTGTACTAACGTATCATAATAAACCGGCCAATACCCGGTCACAACGATAGATAAAATAACTAAAATCCAATCATACCAGGCAACTTTGTTTTTCTTCGTACCTCTTCTAGCAGGAAACAGCAAAAAGATAAGGGATAGCGCAAATCCTAAGTGAATCGTACGCTGAATGTATGCTGTATATGCGCCAAACGCCCCGGTATACAGCTGGAAAAGGGAAAAGGCGAGCAACAGAATGAAGACAAGCCCGCCGGCAAAACCGGCAAGTCTTCTCGTATTCGATTCCGCATCATATTTTTCGAGCAGCTTCTGCTGTTCTTCCTCCGATAAACCTTCCGTAAGTGAGCTCTTTTCTTTGTTGTCACTCATGTATTTTCACTCCTTTCACGTAATCCCATAGAGAGAGTCTTTCAACTTTTAACGTATACCACTCCCCCGGCTCGAAATAATCATTAAACCAAACCATATGTTTTTGCTCGTCATCTTTTGTTCCCCATACTAGGCGGTGCTTTGATACGGTTTTTCCGTTGCGAATTCGGAGGGATTCGAACACATTATTCATGTTTTTTATATGATACTTTCCGTCTTCGTACACAAAAGATTCGCCCTCTTCTGCGTTCGAGGGCATACCGATCCCAAATTCTTCATATACGAATTCATATTGTTCAATTTGCAAATTTTCCGTGATTTTATATTTTTCAACCACATCGGTTAAATGGATGGAGTGTGTAAAAATAATTTGGAAAGTATCTCCAGCTTTCAACGGGAGAAATACTTCGTAATGGTCCGTATTTCTCTCATAAAAAACTAAAGCGGTACGAACAGGAATTATAAAAACGAAGAGAGAGATAAGCAGAACGAGCAAGAAAAGCAGAAATATTTTACGCATCATTACTTTGTCCACCTATTCGTATCCATTCGTGTGTATGGAGATTTTTTTATTATAACATAAATCGGCCGGCAGCAACGACCTAGAGATAGGTTTGACAGCCGGCCTTTTTCATAAAATATATATTTTTGTTCAAAAATTATTCAAGTACTCCTGCTTCCTTGAAGAATTTCTCTGCTCCTGGGTGCAATGGAATGCCAATACCGTCTAGAGCAGACTCAAGAGTAATGTACTCGCCTTTAGCGTGGGTGATTGCATCGACGTTTTCATAAATTGCTTTTGTAATATCGTATACGACATCTTCAGACAGACTGTCTACTACTGCAAGCATTGCTAGAACTGCAACCGTTTCCACATCTTCTGCTAAGCCGTAAGTTCCTGCTGGAACCGTATCTGCAGCATAGTATGGATATTTCTCTACTAGTTCGTCTACTTTATCTTGAGCAATAGGAACAATTACTACTTCTTCTGTAGCTCCCAGCTCTTCAACAGCTCCCGTAGGCGTTCCAGCTGTAACGAAGGCTGCGTCAATGTTTCCGTCCTTAATTCCGCCTACAGACTCACCAAAGTCCAGGTTTTGCGGATTAATGTCATCCATTGTCATGCCGTGAACTTCAAGAATTTGTTCCGCATTGATGTATGTTCCGGAACCAGGGGCTCCAACAGAAACATTTTTACCTGCCAAATCCTCTACGGATGTAATACCAGAGTCAGCAGTCGTTACGATTTGTACTGTTTCAGGATAGAGGGATCCAAGAGCTAATACGTTATCTACCGGATTGCCTTCAAAAGCCTGTACTCCTTCAACGGCAAACGCCACTACGTCCGTTTGTACGAAGGCAAGCTCAGCTTCCCCTTCTTGCAGAGCAACGACATTATCTGCGGAAGCATTGGATGATAGAGCATCCGTTTGAATTCCTGTTTCATCGGTAATGATCTTTGCCATTTCCCCGCCTAGCGGATAATATGTACCACTCGTACCGCCAGTTAACATACTTAAAAATTCAGGTTTTTCTCCTTCTCCAGCACTTTCTTCGGTGCCAGCATCATCTGAACCTGTATCTGTTTCCTCACCGCTGTCTCCGCCGCAAGCAGCCAGCACGAGAGCAACAAATAGCATCATTAAAAACGAAAGTAACAGCTTTTTGTTCTTCATAGTTTTCCCCCTTCATAGTCATGTTTACGTTTACATTCTATATAGAATGCAATCCATTGTCAAATTATTCTCTTATTTAAAGTAGACTATTGAAAAATAATTATACTTGTTTTTTGTATAACACAGCAGGAAAATATTGACAAATAAACGAAAAAAGCGCCGAATATATCTTCTATATAGAGTTTTCTGAAATTATTGACATTTTAAAAAATAGCTAGTACGATTAGATTACCTAGTTGTCATTAATATGATAAAAGGAGTGGATTATGATGATGAACATCCCCTTAACCGTCGGCTCCATGATGGAACATGCAGAAAAGTTTTTTCCGAAAAAGCAGGTCATTTCCCAAACCCATGACAAACTCCACGTTCTCACCTACAGAGAAATCGGCAAACGGACTAGGCGTCTGATGAGCGCCCTTAAGGAACTCGGCGTCGAATACGGCGACCGAATCGGAACTCTCGCCTGGAACCACCACCGCCACCTGGAAATTTACTTTGCTGCACCAGGTATGGGGGCGGTACTGCATACGATTAATATCCGTCTTTCCCCGGAACATATTATTTATATCATCAACCATGCGGAAGATAAAGTTCTGTTTGTCGATGAAGATATTCTCCCGCTCGTTGAAAAAATTAAAGACCAGCTCCCTGCGGTAAAGGCCTTTATCGTGATGACGGATAAAGAGGAACTCCCGGAAACGAACCTGAAAACTCTATACTCAACTTTCGCACGCTTAAAATTGCTCTAAACCCTTGATATATTTGAATGCAGACTAAGTTGATCATGCCGCATTTGCCTTTATTTCATCGTTACTACGAAAAGCCTTCTT